>JBKCHO010000114.1:0-24644 GCA_046302815.1 Bacteroidota bacterium
TCCTTTCTCAAAGCCTTCACCGTCTCCCTGGCAATAATCTTGGCGCCAATGGATGCCTGAATGATAATTTCAAACTGTTGGCGCGTTATGAGTTCCTTCAGCTTTTCACAGATTTTCCTTCCGAAACTGTATGAGTGGTCGCGGTGAATTAAAGCGCTAAGTGCATCAACGGGATCACCATTCAGGCGGATATCCAGACGAACCAAATCGGAAGTCGTATAGCCGATCTGATGATAGTCGAAAGAAGCATATCCTTTTGAAATGGATTTCAACTTGTCGTAAAAATCAAAAACGATTTCCGCCAATGGCATCTCGAAAGCAAGTTCAACCCGATCTGTAGTCAGGTAGCTCTGGTTGACGATAACTCCCCTCTTGCCAATGCAAAGTCCCATGACCGGACCAACGAATTCAGACTTGGTGATGATGGTTGCCTTAATGTAGGGTTCTTCGATCCTGTCTAGTTTGGATGGATCTGGGAAATCGCTGGGGTTGTTAACCTCCAACTCCTCTCCGTTAGTGAGATATGCCTTATAAGAAACGTTGGGAACCGTAGTAATGACGGTCATGTTGAACTCACGCTCCAACCTCTCTTGGATGATTTCCATATGAAGCATTCCAAGGAAGCCGCAACGGAATCCGAAGCCCAACGCGGCCGAGGATTCAGGTTCAAAAACCAATGAGGCATCATTGAGCTGAAGCTTCTCGATGGAAGATCTCAACTCCTCATAATCGTCGGTGTCTACAGGGTAGATTCCTGCAAAAACCATGGGTTTGACATCCTCAAACCCCGTGATGGCTTCTTTGCAAGGATTGCTCACAGTGGTGATGGTATCTCCGACTTTTACCTCTTTTGCTTCCTTGATTCCGGAAATGATATATCCCACATCGCCGGCTTTCACCACATCTCGGGGTGATTTTTCGAGTTTGAGGATACCGATTTCGTCAGCTTTGTAATCCATTCCAGTGGCTACGAACTTCACATGGTCGTTGGTCTGGATTTGTCCATCAAAAACACGGAAATAAGCGATAATTCCTCTGAATGAATTGAAAACGGAGTCGAAAATGAGTGCTTTCAAGGGTGCCGAGGGATCTCCTTTGGGAGAGGGTACCCTGTCAACTATGGCACGCAAAATATCATGAACGCCTATACCGGTTTTACCGGAGGCAGGTATTATTTCTTCTCTCTTGCAGCCAAGGAGGTCCACAATCTGATCCTTGACCACTTCTGGTTCCGCGGAGGGAAGGTCAATTTTATTCAAAATCGGGATGATGTGCAGATCGTTTTCGAGAGCCAGATATAGGTTGGAAATGGTTTGAGCTTGAATGCCTTGTGCGGCATCAACGATTAGCAACGCACCCTCACAAGCGGCAATGGATCTTGATACCTCGTATGAGAAATCGACATGCCCGGGGGTGTCTATCAGATTGAACACATATTTCTTGCCATCCAATTCATAATCCATTTGTATGGCATGGCTTTTTATGGTGATTCCACGCTCGCGCTCCAAGTCCATATCATCAAGAACCTGAGCCTGTAAATCCCTTTTGGACACGGTGTTGGTGTATTCCAAAAGCCTGTCGGCCAGAGTGCTTTTACCATGGTCGATGTGGGCAATGATGCAGAAGTTGCGAATGTGTTCCATAAGGTCTGCAAAGGTAGGGATTATAAAGGCAGTACTCTAGAATGGATAGATATTGATAACCAATCATTATTTTTACCAATACACATGCAACCTACAGATAACAAAATCAGTCTTGAACGATGAATAGCGCTGAAATGTCGGAAAAGGAACTGATCGAAGGATGCATCAGAAACCATCCTGCAGCACAGGAGGCACTGTTTAAAAGATTCAGTGGCAAGATGTTGGCTGTTTGTTGCCGTTATACAGCAAATAAATCGGAAGCTGAAGACATTCTCCAGGATGGGTTCATAAAAGTGTTCCAAAAACTGGATTTGTTTAGAGGTGATGGATCATTGGAAGGTTGGATAAAGAGGATAATGGTTAATACGGCATTGGATTTGTTAAGACGAAACAAAAAACTGATAATGAATGAACTGGGGGAAGAATGGGAGGTTGCAGACCCAGGCTTGAAACCAGGTGATTCCATCCAAGCAAAAGATCTTATGTTGCTCATTCAAACCCTTCCCAACGGCTTTAGAACCGTATTCAATCTATATGCTATAGAAGGGTATTCGCATAAAGAGATAGGAGACTTGCTCGGTATTTCTGAAAGCACATCCAAGTCACAATACTCCAGGGCAAGAGCCCAATTGCAGAAACTATTGGCAACCACAACTATTCAAAACGAAAACTTTTGAAAGAAAAGGACGAAATAGCTGAACTGTTCAGGGATCAACTTGCAAACCACAGCGAGCAAGTTAATCCTGCCTTATGGGCTAAAATACAAACAGGCATCGCAACCAAGGGAGCTTCAGCGGTTATCGGGGCATCAAAGCTGATTTCGATTGTAAAAACCATTTCAATTGTAGGAGGTTTGGTTGCAGCGGTTGCTGTGACAACGATTCTGGTAAAAGATTCTGGTAAGGAAAAAATTAATACAGTTATCAAAACCGAAACAGCTCCATATCTTAACGAAGCTGAGAATACATTGCCATTAGAGATTGGGCCCAAACTTGAAAATTCACAATTTGAGGTATCCAAACCTTCCCACCAATCTCCATCAACAAAAATAACAGCCGATAATAACTCTGCTTCAACAACAATTGAAAATACGGAACAAGCTGACAAAGAGGCTGTTGGTGATTATAAAAAACCTATAGAATCCAACCAACCCTCTGACGAGAACACTTCCAAACCAATAATCACAAATAATAAATCGACTCCAGAGGCAATAGGTTCTGAAAATGCGTCTCCGCAAGCGTCGTTTTCTGGAAGTAACCCAGAACCAAGCCGAAATAATGAAAAATTCAATCCTAAAGACTTGTTAAGCAGTCCAATACCAAATATCTTTACCCCCAATGGAGATGGACAAAACGACTTGTTTCAGATTCCTTTGTCAGCTCAAGCTAATCACAAGACCCAAATTTTCAATCAAAAGGGACAATTGATAGCCGAATTCGACAGCAAATCTGAAGGGTGGAATGGAATTTCAAGAGGCGGACAAGAAGCCCTTGAAGGAACCTATTTTTATGTTACTTTTGTCTCTGAGGGCTCTGGCAAAAACGGAGCGATAAAAGGCACAATTACCCTGAGAAGATAACAAACCTTGTTTTTATTAACCTGACCTAATCAATATTCAACCAAAAAATACCAAAATCCATTCCTGATGAAAAAAGTTTTATCACTGGTAACAGCCCTTGTGCTTGGCATAACGGCATTCACCGCCACGGAGTCAAGGGCTAGTCACGCTGTTGCGGCCGACATCACCTATACCTATGTGGGTCCGAACCAGTTCTTGTTAACCCTACGCTTGTATAGGGATTGTTTCGGAATTCCAGCACCATCTTCGGCGCAGATTTCCTACACTTCAAGCTGTTTCCCCGGAGGAAACATCACTTTGCAGCCACTTCCAGGTACGGGTTCTCCAATTCCCAACTCACCGTGTGTGCCTGCAGTAACTACCACCTGCAACGGTGGTTCCGGCTATGGTGTTGAAGAGTGGATTTACCAAGGTGTAGTTTCCCTTCCTGGACCATGCGTTGATTGGCGCTTTGCATACAACTTGTGTTGTAGAAATGACCAAATCAATACCCTTATCAACCCAGCGAGTTTTAATTTGTATGTGTCAACCACACTTGACAATTTTAATTTCCCAACCAATAGCTCTCCAAACTTTTCCAATATTCCTGTAACCCAGTTCTGTATAGGTAACCAATTTTACTACAGCCAGGGCGCCACAGATGTTGATGGAGATTCATTGGTCTTCTCTTTGGCCATCTCTGAAACCAACCTTAACCAATCGGTAACTTATGCGCCTGGTTATGGCGCATTAACGCCACTAGCATCCAGCACTCCTACCACTTGCAACCCTAATACTGGAACTATTTCCTTTACCCCTTCCCTACTCCAAGTGGGCGTTATGGCTGTTGTTTGTGAGGAATACCGCAACGGTGTTAAGATTGGACAGATCAAGCGTGACATGCAGATGAAGGTGGTAAGTACATGTATCGGAACTACCCCGGTCATCTTAAATCCCGTTGACCCCAATGGAAACCCTGCACCCTATTACACGGCAAGCTGCGGTGACACATCGGTTTATGTTGTACTTGACCAACCAGTACAGTGCGGTTCAATTGTAACCACTGACATTCGTATGTTGACTCCACAGGGACTTCCAAACCCGGTACTTTCAGCAACACCTGTTAACTGTATCAACGGTCAAACTGATAGTATATTGGTTACCTTTTTCTATCCTCTTACAGCAGGTATTACCTATGCTTACACAAAGGAAGGTTTTGATGGAAACACATTCTTAAGTGAGTGTGGTGTTGAGGTTCCGGAATTCGACTCACTTGCGTTCAATGTTGTTGACCCAGGTATATTCAACACCGAGCCAGTCAATGTTTCTTGTGCATTTGATTCTTTCACGGTTAGCTTCGATTATGAAATCATCTGCAGCACCTTATCAGGAAACGGTTCCGAATTTGTGTTAGTAGATGCCAACGGAACTACATATCCAGTTTCTGGTACTTCAGGCTGCAACCCAACTCCTGGTGATTACGCTAACATCATCACTTTCCAATTTCCTCAGTCGGTTATCCCTGCAAGTCCTGCCTACCTGATTGTTCAAAATGGAACCGACTTAAACACTTTCACCAATCGTTGTAACACCTTCATCCTGCCAGGGGATACTTTAGCTGTTTTGAATGTGACCAATAACTTGGTGATTGACTTAGGAAACCCTCAATCGGCTTGCGATTCTGGTCCATTCCCAACTTTGGATGCAGGCCTTCCTGGTGCTACCTACACTTGGACGCTCAATGGAAACACTATTCCTGGAGCAACTTCCCAAACCATCAGCGCAGATCAAAACGGCACATATGCTGTGACCGTTACCTTCTCGGCCACTTGTAATGCAACAGACAATGTTAACATCAATATCATTAACACACCTGTTGTGGCATTGGGCAGTGATATCAATATCTGCGCCATTGATCCGATTCCAGTTCTAGATGCGGGCAATGCTGGTGCAACCTACCAATGGTTCAACGCTGGGTCGGCTATTTCAGGGGCCACTAGCCAAACCTACCAACCAACTGCCGCTGGAACTTACTCTGTATCCGTTACAAATGCCGGTTTGTGCACAGCAACTGATGAAATCATCATCAACATCTCTCCTTCTTTACCAGTTTCGTTGCCAACGGATCAAACCATTTGCTCGAATGACCAGCTTCCTGTACTTGATGCCGGATTCCCTGGTTCAACTTACTCTTGGTCATTGAATGGCTCATCTATCGGAGGCAATACGCAAACAATAAGTACCACAACTCCTGGAATCTATTCTGTGGTTGTAACTTCAGCTTCTGGATGTACTGGAACAGATGACTATAACCTCGCCATTGTTCAGTCGCCATCAGTGTCACTTGGTAACGATATCGGACTTTGCTCCACAGACCCATTCCCTGTTTTGGACGCTGGAAATCCAGGTGCGGTTTACCAATGGTTTGAATCAGGCAACGCGATTTCTGGTGCAACCTCGCAAACTTATCAACCTACCACGGGAGGTAGCTATTCAGTTAGCGTAACCAATGGTGGTATTTGCTCCGGTACGGATGACATCACCGTCACTGTATATGCCAACCTGACCGTATCTCTTCCAACCGACCAAACTATTTGCTCCAACGATCCTTCTCCTGTTTTGGATGCAGGAAATCCAGGGGCGACTTATGCTTGGTCTCTTGATGGAAACCCAGTTGGATCCACCCAAACCATCAACGCAAGTGCTGCCGGAACCTATTCTGTTCTTGTAACATCCGCCACTGGTTGTACAGGAACCGACAGTTATGTATTGAATGTTGTACAAGCTGTCAACATTTCTTTGGGGAACGACATACAAATTTGTCCCTCACAACCATTCCCTGTTTTGGATGCTGGCATTTCAGGTTCCACCTTTACTTATCAGTGGTTTGAATCAGGCAACCCGATATCAGGCGCCACAAATCAAACCTACCAAACAAGTACCGCCGGCAACTATTCGGTTACTGTTACTAACAGCGGATTGTGTTCTGGAACGGATGCCATACTAGTTCAAGTACTCCCCTCTGTTCAAGTAACACTTAGCAATGATCAAATCATTTGCTCCTATGATCCATTGCCACAGCTTGATGCTGGCAACTCCGGCTCCTCCTATTCTTGGACATTGGATGGATCCCCAATAGGTGGTAATACACAAACTCTGAACACAACTGTGTCTGGAACCTATGCAGTTACTGTAACTTCACCTGAAGGATGTACTGGAACAGACAACTACAACCTTACCGTAGTTCCATTGCTCAACTTTGATTTGGGATCCGAAATTCTTGTTTGTTTCGATACCGAGGATGATCCAATCATCAATGCTCCAGCGAACAACCTGAATTCATACTCTTGGACTTTGAATACCGATCCAGGGCTTGCATTACCAAACTCGAGCAGCATCACAGCAACAGCTTACGGAATCTATTCTGTAATAATTACCGATCCTGATGGCTGCACCGGCACCGATGCTATTACCGTGACCGAAGCGTGTGAAATCAACATTCCGAACATTTTCACTCCCGGCAATGATGACGGCAAAAACGATGTATTCTTTATCGAGAACATCGAGTCCAACCCTGATACTCGTGTGATTATCCTTAACAGATGGGGCAAAGAAGTGTTCTCAACCGACAATTATGATAACGCTAACAATAACTGGGATGGCGGAGACCTTCCTGATGGAACTTATTTCTATGTTGTTGTTACAAAAGCTGGAAAAGAATACAAAGGAGCTGTGAAGCTCTTGAGAGCCGACAAAAATTAATTGTAGGCTTTAAATTTCAGTAACCTAATAATCAAACGGCCCATTGCAATTGCAATGGGCCGTTTTGTATTTATTACATTTACGACATGAAAGTAGTTGACCACTTAAAGAAGGCTCAAAAAACGCTTTTTTCCATGGAGATTCTTCCTCCATTGAAAGGGAAAAGTGTCAAATCCATTTATGAGCTCATAGACCCCTTGATGGAATTCAAGCCTCCATTCATTGATGTGACCTATCATAGGGAAGAGTACATCTATAAAAAACGCGAAGGGGGATACTTGGAAAAAATCGCTATTCGAAAGCGTCCTGGCACTGTGGGTATTTGCTCTGCAATCATCAATAGGTATCAGACAGATGCGGTTCCCCATATCATCTGTGGAGGATTTACTAAAGAAGAAACCGAAAACGCGCTCATTGAACTGAATTACCTTGGCATTGACAATGTGTTGGTGTTAAGAGGGGATCCTATCAAAACCGAGACCCATTTTAGCCCTGAACAGGGTGGACACCATTACGCCATCGATCTTGTAAAACAAGTGGGTCAAATGAATAAGGGTAGATTCCTTGATGAGGATCTTCAGCAAGCCGATCCTACCAATTTCTGTATCGGTGTAGCTGGATATCCGGAAAAACACTTTGAGGCTCCAAGTATGAGCTCTGACTTGAAACATTTGAAAAGTAAAATTGAAGCTGGAGCCGATTATATAGTAACGCAAATGTTTTTCGACAACAGTAAGTTTTTCGCATTTGTAGAAAAATGCAGGCAAGCGGGAATAGATGTACCAATCATTCCCGGATTAAAACCACTTACGACTCGAAAACAGCTAACCTTACTACCAAAAACATTTCACATTGATTTACCAGACGACTTGGTGAATGGGATTGAAGGTTGTAAAACCGACGAGGCTGTGAAACAAGTGGGCATAGAATGGTGCATTCAGCAATCGAAGGAATTGATGAAAGAGGGATTACCCTGTCTTCACTATTACACCATGGGCAATGCAGAGACCATCAGGAAAATCGCCTCGGCCGTTTTCTAAGGATAACCACAGCGTCTTCTCATCCCCAATAATTCGGGAGAAAACGATGCCTAATGTGGTTTTATTAAAGTGATACAGGTGTTCGTTTTCAGAAAGGCTTTTCTCAAAAAGTGAGAACAAACATTTTGTCTGTGAGACTCTACCCAGCAATTCCACAAACCTGAAAGATCAGGTAGTGAGCGGTTTTTTCTTTACGGGTACTTTTATCTTCACATTGGTAAAATACTTGAGTTGCCTACCCTTGTGGATGGTATTGGAGGAAAGCTTGTTCCAAGACTTTAGGTCTTTAACTGTACAGTTCAATCTGGTTGCAATGGCATGTAGGCTATCACCTGATTTTACAGTGTACACCTTTTTAACTTGTCTGATTTCCGTTTTGTACTCAACCACCACATCCTTGTCATTATTTAAAGCAGGTAATGAGCCTGTATCCGTGCCAGCTTCTTGACCTTTTTCAGCAATGGCAGCAGGGTCGACTGTAGGGAACAAGAGGGGTTCTGCAGCGATAAATGCAGGCACATAAGAAGTAGGTAGACGCAAAATTCCAGGACCACCATATTGAGGAATGGTTCCAGACTTATAAACCGGATTTAGATATGTTATAACATCATATGGAAGTCCGATAGCATCTGAAATCTTTTTGAGCGAAACCTGCTTTTCGATTGCAAGTGTATCAACCTCGAAATAGTTGAAGGCTGGTTGAACTGCGAATATATTGTGCTCTGAGGAGTGGTTCATTACATAAGTCACTGCAATGAAAGCGGGTACATACCCACGCGTCTCTGAAGGAAGATATTGGGCAATATCCCAGAAATTTGTTTTACCACCTGCTCGTCGGATGGCCTTATTCACATTACCAGGTCCGCAATTGTATGAGGCGATCACTAGCAACCAATCGCCATATATCGCATACATGTCTTTGAAATACTTACATGCGGCATAGGTTGATTTGATAGGGTCTCTGCGCTCGTCAATGTAGGAGTTGATGCTTAAGTTGTACATCTTTCCTGTGTTGTACATGAATTGCCAAAGACCTGTAGCACCAGCCCTAGAGACAGCAACAGGGTTCAGTGCCGACTCCACGATTGCCAAATACTTCAACTCCATTGGAAGACCTTCCTTATCCAGGGCCTCCTCAAACAAGGGAAAATACAACTCAGACAAACCAAGCACACGGCTGGTATGGCCACGCATTTTATAAGCATAAAGCTCAATGTACTTTCTGACCTCCTCGTTATAAACCAAAGGAATAGGAGATACCATCCTGGAAATCCTAGCTCGATAGACATCCTCACTGTATACTGGAACACTACGGTCAGCTGTATTGCTCGGTTTTGGATTTAGATTATTGAACCTCAATACATTATTAAGCTTAACAAGACTATCCAATGCCTCCACGATAGGATCCTTAATGGTGGTGGTTGCACTGGTAGTAATCGGACTTTGCTGTGCCTTTGATTGCAAGGGACACATGAAGAGACCAACTATGCTTAACAGCAGGAAATTAAAGTAATTGATTTTCAATTGATAATTGATTCAGAAGTGGGGTTTTGAACAAAATTAGCCAATTACGAACAATCAGACAAAATCTGATGGGACGCAACCACCTAACAACGAAAGCAAGTTCAGGTTATTGACTGAAGCTAAAAAAATAAATTTGGATTGTAATAATTTAAAAGAGAGCTTATTAGATTGTAGGTGTTAAAAGTCCAAATATCTGTTTCCAAAAGAATTTCTGAAGCCAAAGTAGATTATTGTTGCATCCAAGGCACCAAAGTCGTTTTGAGAAGACCTCAATCGTACACCGCCTTCAACCATCAAATTCGATGCTGGATTCACGAGATACCCAAGCTTAAGATCGGCGTTCAATACTTGAGTAGACAATCCTTGTCCAACCTCGTTACCATATTCAGATGGTCTGTCCTCATAGCTAAGTAATACATTGTTTCCATAATTGACAGGCTCAAAAAGCTCATTATAGTCATACCCTAAATCGGCCAATGATACCCTAGACCAAAGCGACCATCTTTTGAGCGAATATGAGGCTGTTCCAACATATTCAACAAAGTTTGCTCCGAGTGGGTGAGCCAATGGTTGATTGAAATGTGCGTAAGCCGTTCCAGAGGATCGATGTTGGTAGGTATAAGGTCGCACATAATTGAATTCCGCCGACAGATCGAGGTTTCTAATTCCAAAAAAGCTGAAAGAACGCCATCCGAATTGAACACCATGCTTGTTGGCCCACCAACCATCTCCGGCCCTGACCTCGGATATTTTAAATTCATCTAACATTACCTGTCCATATACATGGTGCTTGGGCGAGACCTTGTACTTGAAATTGAGTCCCAATAAGGCATTATCAGGTGACCCGATGGAAAACTCGACAGGTCTTAGGAAAATTACCGGGTTCATGTAGGAGATATCAAATGCTCTCGTTGAATCGTATTTCCAAATAATGGATTCCAAGAGTCCCACGGAAAGACGCTTGCCAATGTTGATGTCCAAATAGTGAAATGTCCCATACTTCCTCCTATAGCTTCTGTCTTCACCTTTACCGTCGGGTCCATCCAGGAACATAGCATACAAAACCATGTACTTGACCTTCCAGAAATTTGCGTTTATTTTCAAAAACGGATAATTATAGGAGTTGTCAGATAAGAGCAACGAACGATATCCATCTCCAATGAAGTTTTTATCATAACCTAGTTGAAAGCTGAAATACTTGGGTAAGGCGTAGGACACGGAGCCGGATGAGACTCCAAAATCAAAACCACCGTATAGCTTTTTCGTTCTCCCACCACCGGGAACAACGGATGTAGCTCTAATGGCCGAATCGAGATAGCTTGGATAAAGGGCTTGGGTTTCCAAAAATCGTGAATGAAAAGAAAATCCTTTGCCGAAATATCCTTCTACTTGCACTCCCCTGCCGTTTGCTCGTGTAGCAAAAGAAGTATCTGTCTCCTTGGAAATACCAACGGATAGATCGAAAATGGGATCGATGGTGATTTGATAATCGTCTCCCTTCACTTGCAGCAAGTGCTCCCGAAAAAGCTTTTTGGACAAAACGCTTTGGGAATTTGGAAAGGGACCCAAGCCGAACGATGGAAAAGTATCGTTAGCGCCTGCTTGGCGGATCTCATTTATGGAATAAGGTTTAATAGAAGTGTGAAAGGTAGAGCCGAGCTGATTCAGGGTCGAATCGTACCGAGCATTTAACTCATGACTCAACGGCAGATAATAATGCTGGGCTTGAGTACTAAAAATCCAAAACATTGAAACCAAACACGAAGTTGACAATTTCAAAAAAACGCTTCCCATGGCTACTTATTTTTTGTTTTGAATGGCGGATTGACTTTGTTGCAATGCGGTATGAAAGAGTTTTTCATAGGCATCAGCAATAAGCTTCCAATTATATTTGCTCTTGACCTTTTCCAAGTTGGATGCAATAGCCGCAGGCACCTTTTGATCCTTTTTAAAATTGTCCACAAAACGAGTTACTTCATCCCTATTTAGAAAAAAGGAGCCGTCGTCACCCAGCACAGCCTTATTGAATTCATTGCCGTGTGCGACAATGTAAACAGAAGATGCCATGGCCTCGAGCAAGGAGGGGTTGGTTCCACCTACAGAATGACCATGAAAATAATACTTGGCAAAATACCTCAGATTGTTCAGGTCATTCTGGTTGTAGATACCTCCCATAAATCGAACCCTTTTGTCATGCCCATATTTCTCAATTAAATCAGAGGCATACTTGGTTACCATATTTCCAACAACCAGCAGCGGATCGGGGCATTTGGAATGAATGTATCCATCCAATATCATATCTACATTGTTTTCTGCCTCCATTCGCGCAATCAGAATCGAGTATCCATCCTGACTAACTCCGTACCTCTCCAATGTATTCGGCTCAGGGTTCTGAAAAGGCTCGCATCCGTAGGGTATGAATGTAGAATCCTTGCCATATTTTTCAAGGAGGTAATCCCTTATTTTTTCATTATCAGAGACAAGAAAATCAGAATTATTTGCTCCAAGTTTTTCGAACCAAAGCGCTAACCTTTTAACGGTTTCACTCCATTTGTCGCGCTTCCATTCAAGGCCATCCATGTTGGTAATGAGTTTGCATTTGCCAAAACGCATAAATGGAAAAAATACGGAGGCCGTGGTGTATCCTAAAACTAATAAAATATCCGCCTTGTCGCGAACTGCATCACGCATGCACAAGTAATCGTAAATGAAGTTTCCGGCGGTTCCGACAGTTAGTTCTGGATTCCAAACATGTTTTACTTTGACTCCACGGAAATAAGATTCGGAATATGGATGGTAATGGGTATTGTAAACTGTTACTTCATGTCCGCGCGACGACAGAATCACAGAAAGGTATTCAGCACATTGCTCAAAGCCTCCGTAGTTGTTGGGTATTCCTCTGGTACCAGCTATGGCTATTTTCATAGTGGATACGAAAATAGGAAAACAGTCTTAACACAATGAGGAAGCGCAAAAGGATTTTACCCCCTCTTGGATGTTTAAATTGGATTTATCAGGAAAAGGATTGCAAATCGTACAATTTTCGGTACAACCCTCGCTTCTCCAACAATTGCTCGTGAGTGCCTCGCTCTTCTATACAACCCCGATTCATTACGATGATCTCATCTGCATGCTGAATGGTCGATAACCTATGGGCAATCACCAAGGTAGTCCTATTCGCCATCAATTTTGTGAGGGCCTCCTGAACCAATCTTTCAGACTCGGTATCCAACGCTGATGTGGCTTCATCTAAAATCAAAATAGGCGGATTCTTAAGGACGGCCCTGGCGATACTGATCCTTTGCCTTTGACCGCCGGAAAGCTTACCTCCCCTATCTCCAATATTGGTATCGTATCCATTTGGCAGATCCATGATGAATTCGTGGGCATTGGCAATCCGAGCCGCCTCTTCGATTTGAGCAGGGGTGGCATCCTTGTAGCCAAATGCGATGTTATTTGCTACTGTATCGTTGAAGAGTATAGACTCCTGAGAAACTACACCAATGAGCTTACGCAACGACCGAAGCTTTGCATCCTTGATGTTGAGCCCATCTAGAGTAATTTTACCCTTGACAGGATCATAAAATCTCGGTAGCATATCGGCCAAAGTGGTTTTTCCCGAGCCGGATTGACCCACTAAGGCAATGGTTTTCCCTTTGGGGATTTTCAATTTGATGTCGGTTAAAACCTGCTCTGATCGCTCTCCTTTGTAGGAAAAACATACATCATGATATTCCACTACAGAATTGAAACCATCCAGTTCAACGGCATCTTCACGATCAAAAATATCATTTTCTGCATCCATGATCCGATTGATCCTTTCAGCTGAAGCTATACCCTTCTGAATATTGTAAAAAGCGTTTGTAAAGGCTTTTGATGGAGGAATAATTTGGGAGAATACGGCGATAAAAGTGATAAACATAGAGGCCGAAAGGGATTCATCAGCACCCAGGACAAGCTTGCCACCGAAATACATAACTACCACCAAGACACTCGCGCCTAAAAATTCGCTCATTGGAGATGCCAAATCCACCTTGCGATACATTCGAATGGTAGTACGGGTATAATCGTTATTGGTATCCTCGAATTTCTCTTGCACAGTGCGTTCGGCATTGAATGCCTTGATTATTCGCAAACCAGAAAGCGTCTCCTCCATAATGGATAACAATGACCCCAAATGCTCCTTGCTTCTCACAGATGTTCTTTTCAGGCTCTTGCCTACCCGAGTGATAAGGAGAGCAGTAACTGGCAAAAGAATAAAAACGAACAAAGTCAGCTGGGGGCTAATAACGACCATGGTAATCAGGAACAAAACAATAGTCAGAGGCTCCCGAAACGCCGCCTCCAAAGAGCTCATTACAGACCATTCAATTTCCTGGGTGTCGGATGTCATTCTTGAAATTATATCCCCTTTCCGCTCGTCGGAATAATAAGACAATGGCAAATCCATGACCTTGCGATGCATGCTGTTACGCATGTCTTTTACCACACCGTTTCGTACGGGAGCAAGGAAGAACATGGCTAGATAACGACAAAGATTCTTGCAAAAGAACATGATTACCACCAAAGAGCAGATAAGCATAAGAGCATACAGCTTACCCCTCTCGGGATCAACGATGATGCTCGTAAAATAGTAGTAAAAACCATCGACCAAGGCATCTACGGAGAGGGTCAATTCAGGAGCGCCATTGGCTAACTTTTCCGCGTAATCGGCATCCGATTTCAGAAAAAGCAGATCGAGAAATGGAGCCACCATGGTGAGGGAAAACAAATTGAAAACCACCGAACACATGTTCATCACCACATTCATCAGAGCATAGCCCCAATAGGGTTTAACAAGCTGGATGATTCGAAAATAGGTTTTCATGCGACAAATATACCATTTCCGAGGCTCTTGACTGCCCAAAAGATTGGGATTTCAAATCAACGGAGTACCTTTGCCTTATGGATTCTACCCGTCAATTAAAGTTCGCCAAGCTGATCCAAAAGGAAATCGGCGACATCTTCCAAAAGGAGGGTAAAAACTACTACGGCAACTCCTTCATAACCGTTACCGGAGTCAAAATAACCCCCGACCTGTCCATAGCCAGAGTATACATTAGCACTTTCCATGAGAAAGGTGAAGATGTGCTAAAAAAACTGCACACCCATAGAAGGGAAATCAGGCATAAGCTGGGTGAGCGCATAAGAAGTCAAGCCCGGGTGATTCCGGAAATCGAATTCTTTATCGATGACTCGCTGGATTATGCAGAGAAAATAGATAAACTGATGAAGGGATTGGTGATACCGAAAGACGATGATGAGGGAAGTGCCAACAACAATTGATTCGGCATTGGTCTGATTTAAATTTAAATATTCCTGACTAGTAGATTCAAAGTATGCAATACGATCCGATAAAGCGTCATCTTGGTGAGATTTTCAATCGCACCCCTTTCCTGAGAAAACTATTCTACCGTTTGTTGGATCTTTTATTGCTCAGGGCGTGGCATGTTCACCGCGAACTAAGGAAATGGATATCATCCTCACCCGAAAACGCCAACATTCTCGACGCCGGTGCCGGCTTCGGGCAATACACATATTGGTTACATTCGAAAAACAAGCAGTTCAATATTTTGTCTGTGGATGTTAAAGAAGAGCAAGTGGAGGATTGTAATCGGTTCTTTGGAAAAATCGGAGCCGAAAAAGTAAAATTCGAAATCGCCGATTTGACCCAATTTCACCGTGATGACCAATACAACCTCATCCTTTCCGTAGATGTTATGGAGCATATCCTTGAGGATGTGCAGGTGTTCCAAAACTTCCATCGCTCACTACGAGCTGGAGGCATGCTTCTGATCAGTACACCATCGGACCAAGGTGGCAGCGATGTACATGATGATGGCGAATCCTCATTCATCGAAGAGCATGTGAGAGATGGATACAACATCCAAGAAATTGAAGACAAACTTAAGCTGGCAGGTTTTTCAAAGGTATCTGCGCGATATTCCTATGGGGCTCCTGGCAAGATCTCCTGGCGCATTTCCATGAAGTACCCTATACTTTTCATGGGCAAAGTTCCAAAAGCCTTGGGGTTGATCATACTGCCCTTCTATTACCTATTGGCCTACCCCGTCGCATTCGTACTGAATGCGCTCGACTGCAGAATGAAACACCCAACAGGAACTGGACTGATTGTCTCGGCCTGGAAATGAAAATCGAATGAGAACATCGCTATTCATAGCCCTGCGATATCTCGTTTCAAAGCGGAAGGGCAATGCCGCAAACATCATTGCAACGATCTCTATCATCGGCGTGACGGTTGGTACCGCCGGTTTGATTATTGTCCTATCGGTATTCAATGGCTTTTCAGGATTGGTTATGTCGCTATATGACTCGTTCGATCCAGACATCAAAATCAGCGCCAAAACCGGTAAGACCTTTGAATTCAGCGAAAGCGACTCTTTAATGCTGAAATCTATGCCGGGGATTGCACATTACTCCCTCGTACTCGAAGAAAACGCACTTCTTAAGTCGGGAGATCGCCAAGTGATTGCAACCATCAAAGGAGTGGATAGCTGCTATTTTGATGTCACAGGCATCAACTCCAAAATCATAGATGGAAAGATCGCTTCATCCAAAGATTTGAATTTCGCTGTGATGGGCGCCGGGGTCGCTTATTCACTTTCCATTACCCCGGCCGATCAACTCAATGTGGTGACGGTGCATGTGCCCAAAAAAGGAACCACAGTGTCATTGATTTCACCTGACGATGCTTTCGCCACAGGCGTATTCCGAACCACCTCTGTTTTTTCAATACAGCAGGAATTCGATGAAAAATTCGTTATCCTTCCCATGGGCTTCGTAAGGGACATATTGGAACAGCCTAAGAATGTTTCCGCTATCGAAATCAAAGTGGCGGAAGGATTCGACTCCTTCGAGATAAAAGAGGAGCTTTTGGCTAAGGTAGGTGAACAAAGAAAAGTTCTTACACGATTAGAACAACATGAGTTCTTGTACAAAATTTTGCGTTCCGAAAAATGGGCGGTGTATCTGATATTGTCATTCATTCTTTTAATTGCGGTATTCAACATAGCCGGATCATTAAATATGCTCATCATTGAAAAGAAAAGAGATATCGCCACCCTGTACTCTCTAGGAGCATTTCAGAACCAAATCCGTGGCATTTTCCTTTTGGAGGGTCTACTGGCCACTTTGGGTGGCGCCATCATTGGTGTTTTATTGGGATTCGCCATTTGCTGGGCGCAGCAACAATTTGGATTGATTAAGTTGGGTGGAGGCGAAGGATATCTCGTAGAGAGTTACCCGGTAGATATGCAACTGCTCGACTTTATAACGGTACTTGTGTTGGTTGGTTGTATCGGCTTTGTGGCCTCTTTCATCACCTCAAGGAAAATAGAGCCCAGCGCTCCCGGAAAAACGGGAAACTAAACCTCTACTCCATCGGAGTATCTCTCCAAAATCAAATCCAGCAACGCATGAATCTCCTGCGGATCGTAGGTGGTAACCAACTGGGTTCGGATTTCCTTGAAGTTATTGTATCCCTTGAAGTAGCTTGCATAATGCCTTCTCATTTCATGAATGCCAGTGATGGGCCCTTTCCATTCGATAGATCTCTCAAAATGTTTACGACAGGTGGCCACCCTCGTGGTGTTGTCAGGTAGGGGCGCTTTCTCTCCTGTGCGCAGATAGTGTTTAATCTCATTAAAAATCCAAGGATAGCCGATACTGGCCCTTCCGATCATCAGACCATCCACACCATACCTGCTTTTCAAATCGAGCGCTTTCTCTGGTGAATCCACATCCCCATTACCAAATATGGGAATCTTGATTCTAGGATTATCTTTTACCTTGCCAATCAGGGTCCAATCTGCAGGACCCTTGTAAAGTTGCGCTCTTGTACGGCCATGTATGGAAAGTGCAGATATGCCTATGTCTTGCAGTCGCTCGGCCACCTCCACAATATTCAGCGAATCCTGGTCCCAGCCCAACCTCGTTTTAACTGTGACCGGACGATTGGCGATTTTGACGATTTCCGCAGTCATTGCCACCATCTTCGGGATATCTCTAAGCAATCCGGCACCCGCACCGCGACATGCTACCCCTTTTACAGGGCAACCGTAATTGATATCTATCAGATCCGGATTGGCCTCATCTGCAATTTCGGCCGCTTCCCTCATCGATTCTATTTCGGAACCATATAGCTGTATGCCGATGGGTCTTTCGTATTCGAAAATATCGAGTTTACGAACACTTTTAACTGCATCACGAATCAAACCCTCTGATGAAATGAATTCGGTGTACATCATATCGGCACCATGGTCTTTACAAACCGCACGGAAAGGCGGATCGCTCACATCCTCCATGGGTGCCAGCAAAAGGGGGAAATCCCCTAGCTCTATATTTCCAATCTTGACCAAGGTTTGTACTCCGAGTGGTAATTTAGCGCAAAATTACCAAAATGATACGGCCCGGACTACTTCAACACCTACCTCTTTACCGAAAATTTCTGGTAACCACTTTTGTAATCATGCTTGGAGCCATCACCTTCAACATGGTTGCCGCACTAGCCATCGAAGGAATATGGGGTTTAGATCCGATGAGCTTAGATGCTTCTGGAGGTCCAACGCACATCCAAGCCCTCAAGCTCATGGTTTTATTGGGCACCGGATTGGGTGCATTTCTACTGCCAACCATACTGGCATCCATACTGCTATTTGAAGACCCCTTGACCGAGTTGGGCTTACGCACATCAAGCACCTCGGCAATCACCTATCTGCTTGGCGGAGTTGCCGTATTGTTTTCATTGCCATTGGTCAATTTCATGGTATTGATCAACGAACAGATGCATCTCCCGGAAGCATTTCAATCGGTAGAACAATGGATGATTGAAAGTGAAGCCCAGCTAAAAGAGCTTACTGAAGCCATGCTGAACATGGGCTCGTTTTCCGATTTGGCCATTAACCTTTTCATAATTGCAATTATACCTGCCTTGGCTGAAGAGCTTTTGTTCCGCGGGTTGCTGCAAAGGCTTTTTCTGGAGTTCACCAAAAACAAACATGCCGCCATTTGGATATCAGCCATTCTGTTCAGTGCGATACATATGCAATTCTATGGGTTCATTCCAAGGATGCTGCTAGGGGTTATGTTTGGGTATTTGTTGGTTTGGACAGGCAACATCTGGGTGCCCATATTGGCTCACTTTGTAAACAATGGCTTTGCGGTTTTAGCCGCTTACTTTATGAAAAAGGGCGAGGATAACTTATTCGACGAGAACACCGTTGGCCAATCGGTAAACGATTGGTGGATACTGCTTTTATCGGCTGGGGCGGTGGGATATTGCCTTTTCAGACTATACCGTAGCTCCAAAAATGGTTCTGGTTTAGAGCATAAAGTTTCATCTGATATCTAAATATTGATATTCAATGCATTGAATATGCGCCGAGCGTGTGTACCAATTGATTTCTTTGGTAACTTTGCGCTCCTTTTAAAGTGATTATTAACCCTTAACAAAATATGGACAGTTTATTCTACTTGATTCCGGCTTTCGGAGCATTGGCTTTGGCTTACACCTTTATCATGGGTTCGTGGGTATCCAAGCAAAGCGCGGGTAACGACCGCATGAAAGAAATTAGCGGCCACATCGCCGATGGAGCCATGGCGTTCCTCAAGGCCGAGTACAAAATCCTCACCTACTTTGTGATTCTAGCCGCCATGCTTTTGGCTTGGTTGGGTAGCAGTCACGAAAACTCGCACTGGTCTATCGGCATCTCATTTGTCGTTGGTGCTTTTTTCAGTGCCTTGGCGGGATACATAGGCATGCGCATCGCTACAAAAGCCAATGTGCGTACGGCTGAAGCCGCGAAGACTTCCCTTTCAAAAGCACTCAAAGTTTCCTTCGCCGGTGGATCGGTAATGGGAATGGGTGTGGCTGGATTGGCTGTTTTAGGACTAGGTGGATTGTTCCTTGTCATCGTTCAGCTACTTGCTCCCGGTGCCGCAGTTGCCAGCATCGAAATGGAGCGCGCCATTGAGGTTCTAACCGGATTTTCACTCGGTGCTGAAAGTATCGCACTCTTTGCCCGCGTAGGTGGTGGTATCTATACCAAAGCCGCTGATGTAGGTGCCGATTTAGTTGGAAAAGTTGAGGCTGGCATTCCTGAAGATGATCCAAGAAACCCAGCTACCATTGCGGATAATGTGGGTGATAATGTAGGCGATGTAGCTGGTATGGGTGCCGATTTGTTCGGCTCCTATGTAGCCACTGTACTTGCCACAATGGTATTGGGGCGCGAGACTATCTCTGAAGGCGATATGTTCAACGGCATGGCTCCTATTCTACTGCCTATGCTAATTGCAGGTTTAGGAATCGTATTCTCCATTATCGGAACATGGTTTGTGCGTGTTAAAGATGGTGGTGAGCTTTCCACTACAGCTGTTCAAAACGCATTGAACATGGGTAACTGGGGTAGCATCATCTTTACCGCTATCGCATCTTATTTCGCTACCGTGTACATACTTCCAGCAAATATGTCGCTGCGCGGATTCGAATTTTCAAACATGGATGTGTTTTATTCCATCATCGTAGGATTGGTGGTTGGAACATTGATGAGTATCATCACCGAATATTACACGGCTATGGGTCGTCGTCCGGTCAACTCCATCGTGAGGCAATCGTCCACCGGACATGCTACCAACATCATCGGTGGTTTATCGGTTGGAATGGAATCCACCTTACTCCCCATCCTAGTGCTTGCGGCAGGTATTTATGGATCATACCACTTCGCGGGTCTGTATGGAGTAGCCATTGCAGCTGCAGGAATGATGGCAACCACTGCGATGCAGTTGGCTATTGATGCATTCGGTCCTATTGCAGACAACGCAGGTGGAATCGCTGAAATGAGTGAACTGCCAGCAGAGGTTCGACAAAAAACAGACATCCTTGATGCAGTAGGAAATACCACAGCTGCTACGGGAAAAGGATTTGCTATCGCTTCAGCTGCACTTACCGCCTTGGCCTTGTTTGCCGCTTTCGTAGGAATTGCCGGTATTGATGGAATCGATATTTACAATGCAGATGTTTTGGCTGGACTATTTGTTGGAGCCATGATACCTTTTGTATTTTCTTCATTAGCCATCACCGCAGTTGGACAAGCCGCTATGGCAATGGTTGAAGAAGTTCGTCGTCAGTTCCGCGAGATTCCGGGTATTTTGGAAGGAACCGGGAAACCACAGTACGACCGCTGCGTGGCCATCAGTACAGAAGCATCTATCAAGCGAATGATGCTACCTGGTGCAATCGCATTGATTTCACCTGTTCTTGTTGGATTCATTATGGGACCCGAGGTTCTCGGAGGTTTCTTGGCAGGTGCTACTGTGAGCGGTGTATTGATGGGCATGTTCCAGAACAACGCTGGTGGCGCATGGGATAACGCTAAGAAATCTTTCGAGAAAGGTGTTGAAATCAACGGAGAAGTGTTCTACAAAAAATCGGAGCCACACAAGGCATCGGTTACCGGCGACACAGTAGGTGATCCTTTCAAAGATACCAGTGGACCTTCCATGAACATCCTCATTAAGCTCATGAGTATCGTATCTCTGGTAATCGCTCCCACTTTGGCCAGCATGCACGCTGATACCATTCAAGAAAATCGCATGAAAAAGATAGACACCATGATGCAGGCTTGTATGGATGCGGGTTGTCATGATGAGATGTGCACACCAGCTCACGGCGAATGTACCGGCATGGAAAATTGCCCGATGATGAAAAGTGGTGCAGGATGTTGTGCCGATATGGAAGAAGGAGAAGCTGAACAAGCTGCTCCCGTAGATTCAACCAGTGCAACAGCGCAACCAACTGAAATTTGATTGAATTTAAACCAATGATAAAAAGCGGATCGTCAATTATTCCGCTTTTTTTATGCCTTAAAAATTACAAGAAAAGAAGCGATGTTGGTAAAGTCATCCATTCATTTGTTGTTACCGTAAAAACACAAGCTGCAGCATGGACTTTGAAATCCTGGTCTCCAACCTTACCAACCCCACATTGTTGTTTTTCGTGTTGGGTTTGCTGGCAGCCACCATTAAAAGCGACCTAGAAATCCCACCTAGCTCGAGTAAGTTCATTGCTCTATATCTTTTATTCTCCATTGGATTCAAGGGCGGCCAAGAGCTCGCACTGAGCGGATTTAGCAATGAAATCATCTACGCATTACTATTCAGTATTTTGATATCAGCCCTCATACCATTCTACTCGTTTTTCATACTGAAAAGCAAGTTGGGGGTCAGCAACGCAGGAGCTGTTGCGGCCACCTATGGATCGGTAAGCGCGGTAACTTTCGTAGCTGCGGTAACCTTTCTGGAAGTGCAACAAATTGATTTCGGCGGTCACATGGTGGCGGTAATGGCATTGATGGAATCGCCTGCAATCATTGTAGGTGTGATACTGATGCGCAGATATGAAAAAGGAGATAGCGGGGAGGGATTGGGTAACATAATCAAGCACTCGTTTACAAATGGAAGCGTATTGATGATACTAGGTAGTTTGGTTATTGGGCTTATTGCCGATGCCAAGCAAGCGGAGGGCATTAAACCTTTTACAACCGATATTTTCAAAGGCTTTCTTGCTATTTTCCTTTTGGAGATGGGAATGGTTACAGCGAAGCGATTTGGTGCGTTCAGACAATATGGATGGTTTGCATTGATATTTGCCATCGTCATGCCCGCCATCAATGGTTCGTTGGTAGCCTATGCAAGCCAATGGGTAACCGACGATACAGGTAATCGTTTTATGTTTGCCATTTTGGCGGCAAGTGCTTCCTACATCGCTGTACCCGCAGCCATGCGGCTGGCCGCACCGAAAGCCGACCCTGGATTGTATGTGCCAATGGCTCTTGGAATCACATTTCCTTTCAACATCACCATAGGATTACCACTGTACATGCTGGTTGTTACAGCGACTTAATATTGATGCAGTGAAGTACATTTTATTGAATTCATAAAAAATTTAAGCTACACACTCCGTGCCTCGCATTTTCATTTGCTAGATTTCGCTCAAGCAAGATCACTTTATTCTGAAGAGGGGTTACCTCCCTTCGGTCGGTGATCCCTTTGGCGGAGGGCCTCAAACTCCTAACCATGCCGGCACTCCGTGCCTCGCATTTTCATTTGCTAGATTTCACTCAAGCAAGCTTGGCTCATCCCGCAAATGAAAATGCCCCGCTAAAGCGGGGCATTGGGTTGGAATTTGGCGGAGAGAGAGGGATTCGAACCCTCGATACCCTTTTGGAGTATACACACTTTCCAGGCGTGCTCCTTAAACCACTCGGACATCTCTCCGGATAATCTACAGATAAGACATTCGCCAAAGGCGGACGGCAAAGGTAGCAAAAAAGGGGTGTCACTACAATACCTAGACGGTCAATTCGCCGCAAATTGGCTTCGACATCTGCTTTGATACCTGATTAGCGCTCAACTTTTTACCAAAAAGATGCATGAGCTTAACCAAAGCGGCTTCAACGGTTAGGTCGTTACCTCCAACAACACCTATACGCTCCAATCCTGCACTAGTTGCATATACCCCTTGCTCGACCATACCTCCTCGACATTGTGAGACACTAACGATAACCAGTCCATGCCGTGCAGCCAATTCCAATTCCTCCAAAAACCAATCATGAGATGGAGCATTTCCCGACCCATAAGTTTCTAATACAACAGCCTTCAAGCCTTCCGAGCGCAATTGGGAAGCGAACCATGATCTTGTCATTCCAGGAAACAAGCGAATCACACCAATGGCATGATCGATTCCCAGGTTCAATTTCAATTTTTTTCCTGTGGGTTTTAGAATCAAATGACGATTGAAACGCAGATAAACCCCAGCCTCTGCTAGCGGCGGATGATTTACAGAGCCAAAAGCCTCAAATTTGGATGCATTGAGTTTAGTCACACGATTACCTCTGAAAAGTAGATAATCAAAATAAACACATACTTCCGGTACCAGCGGCTTTCCCTTTTCGGTAGATGCGGCAATTTCTATGGCAGTAATGAGATTCTCACGGGCATCGGTTCTTACTTCGCGCACTGGAAGCATAGCACCGGTAATGACAACTGGCTTAGCAAGATTTTCCAACATAAAGCTGAGTGCCGAGGCCGTATAAGCCATAGTGTCGGTTCCATGGAGGATAACGAAGCCTGTATATTTATCGTAATTCTTTTTGATGATCTCGGCCATTTTCACCCAATGTTCCGAATCCATGTTGGAGGAATCAATGGCTGGATGAAAAGAAACCACATCGATGCGGTAGTTGAATTTCCCAATCTCAGGAACTTCGTCGCTGATTTGCTGAAAATCGACAGGCTTCAATGTGCCAGTCTGGTGATCGCGAACCATACCGATTGTACCTCCAGTATAGATGAGTAAGACACTGGCAGAGGATCGGCTTTTGCTTTTATGAAGAATCTTGGCCATTTTGAAACAAATGAGCTGTAAAGTTCTACTTTTTTAGATTCAAATTGCTCTGAAACCGTTTTTTTTGATTGGGCAGGACTACACTCCATTTCGCGCTGATGCAGAATTGCGGTGGAGGATAATCCATGATGCATTTAGACCTATAAATCATCCACGAAGATTATGAAACCATTTATTGCAATTCAAAAATCGAAAAAAATATAAGACTGCCTCTGGATTAAAAAAGGTCCGAGATAAAACCAAAGATTAAAATCGAGGCACAATTTCAATAGATGTTGATCGAAATTAAATAAAATACAAAGCGACGCTTCGACCTTACTCAGAGGGAGCAGCGATGGCCCAATGATTTATCATTGAATCATATTAATCGTTTAATTAACTATAACTATTTGCAACCTTTTCGCCGCTTCGATATTTTCGCTACGGGGCGGGGAACGAAGTTCCCCACGATCTTCCGAATCAAATTAATCGTTTAACTGATCAAAGCCGTTTGCAATCATTTTTCCGCTTCGATATTTTCGCCATGGGGCGGGGAACGAAGTTCCCTATGATCTTCCATCCCAAATTAATCGTTTAACTGATCAAAGCTGCTTTTAATCATTCCTCAGCTTCGATATTTTCGCCATGGGGCGGGGAACGAAGTTCCCCATGTT
>JBKCHO010000115.1:0-39197 GCA_046302815.1 Bacteroidota bacterium
GGTATTGCCGGAGCTTGGCGATGTTAGTGCGCAAGAAAAAATCCGTTACAGTGGTTTCATTGCTCAAGAAGTAGAGGCTGCAGCAAAGGAAATCGGTTATGATTTCTCAGGTGTAGATAAACCACAAAAAGAAGGAAATCTTTATGGCATCCGTTATGCCGAGTTTGTTGTCCCTATGGTAAAAGCGATACAGGAGCAGCAAATTATAATCGAAGAGCAACAAATACAAATAAATGAATTGAAAGCCATGTTGGAAGGCAAATCCAAATCAGGCGCCATCAAACTTGGAGTGAATGACAATAAAGAGGAAATCCTCCTCGGCCAAAACATTCCTAACCCGGCCGATAACTCCACTATCATTCCTTTCAGTATTCCTGCAACTTGTAAAAGCGCAAGTATTCTCATCACCGATCAAGGAACAGGTCGGGCCATAAAGGCTGTGCCACTAAGTTGTAAAGACACCCATCTGATGCTGGATGCGGGCTCTCTAACTACTGGCACTTACTCTTACACACTGTTTGTAGATGGTGTGTCGATTGACACCAAGCAAATGGTGATTGTAAAATAAAAAAAGGGTTAGTAGAAAAACCAAAGGGAGGAAATCAATTTCCTCCCTTTTTATTTATTGGATTTTTAAGCTGAAGCGCAGTTGTATAACAACACTTGCGACAATGCAACGATTGGCTTACAGATTCCCTCTCCTACCCTGTTCGCGCTCGATAGCTTCGAACAACGCCTTGAAATTGCCCTTGCCGAATGATTTAGCTCCTTTGCGCTGAATGATTTCATAGAATACCGTTGGACGATCTTCAACTGGCTTGGTAAAGATTTGCAAGAGATATCCCTCGTCATCGCGGTCAACCAAAATCCCCAGCTTTTTCAACGAATCGATATCCTCATCAATCTTTCCCACACGCTCTTGAAGGGTATCGTAATAAGTGGTTGGCACCGTTAAGAAGTCAACTCCGCGCTTGTGCAACTCGGTAACAGTCTCAATGATGTCGTGCGTTAAAACGGCAATGTGCTGGACGCCTGCACCATGATAGAACTCCAAGTATTCGTCAATCTGCGACTTCTTCTTTCCTTCGGCCGGCTCGTTGATTGGAAATTTAACATATCCGTTTCCGTTAGCCACCACCTTACTCATCAAAGCCGAATATTCAGTGGAGATGTCTTGGTCGTCGAATGTAATGATGGTCTTGAATCCCATCACATCCTCATAAAAACGAACCCACTCATTCATCTTACCTAACTCCACATTACCAACGCAGTGGTCAACCACCTGCAATCCCACGGAAGTGGATTGCACCCTGCTCTTCATCGGAACGAATCCTGGAAGGAAAACTCCATTGTAATTCTTGCGCTCTACGAATGTGTGTATGGTATCGCCGTAGGTGTGTATGGAGGCGAGTTTCACCTCCCCATGTTCATCCTTGAGAGTGTATGGAGTAGTGTGGCTCTTTGCACCTCGTGAAGTGGTCTCTTTCCAAGATTTTTCCGCATCATCCACCCACAACGCTAAAACCTTCACGCCATCACCATGCAGCGAAATGTGATCATTGATGGGAGAATCGGGGTGCATTGGTGTTGTTAAGACAAAACGAATCTTGTTCTGCTGCAGCACATAGGAGGCCCGATCCTTGACACCTGTCTCGGGACCGCAATAAGCCACCAGCTCGAAACCGAAAGCCATCTGATAGAAGTAGGCCGATTGCTTGGCGTTTCCTACATAATACTCGATATGATCGGTACCATTAAGTGGAAGAAAATCACTGGTTTCCAAACCTTTGGCGTGCGATTTAGGGATGTCGATTGTTTCCATATTGATTCGTTTTGGTTTAGCGAATTTCGTGATTTCGGGAAAGATAGACAATGCACCCGTAAGGAAACCTGATCAACATCAATCCTTGTAGTTCTGCTCCGGAAATGGAACCCATTGGGTTTGCTCACCAAAAAGCTTGTCAATAAAATCCTCCATCTCCACCAAGTTGCGTGGCGGTTCGGCATCGTAATGCCATACACGCTTCTTTTTACCCTTGTATCGTACCTCCACATATACTGTAGGGAAATCGGTCAAATAGGGATTGCGATATTCATCGTTCAAGTTGAAGAAGCCCAACGCCTCCGCCCGCTCACCTATTGACATCAATTCGGTACGGCTCAGAAAAGTAAAATGGTTACCTATTGGCTTCACATGTTCATTGCCTTCAAAGGCCACAAAACCCGACCTATAAATACTGATGGAATATACTGGACAAATCCCAAAACATCTTGTTCTCTCGAGATAAACCACCAGCGAATCAGCCTCAGTTCCTGGAAACAATGTGTCTTCCTTATAAACTTTGGGAGCTGTCGTTTGCTTGGTGGATTTACATGCGACAAAAACAATCGCAAGCAAATAAAAAGCCATGCAAATAAAGAAGCGCATGATTACTATCGCTTGGGCGGTTTGATTCCCCTTTCCTTGGCCATCTGTTCCAACTTTTGCTGAAACTTGGATTTGGTTTGCGCTTGTGGTCGCTTTTTGTTTTCCTGAATTTTCGCATGAATGGCTTTTTCATTCACCGCTAAACGGAAAAGATACTGCTGACCGAAGGAAATCACATTGGCGAGGAAATAATAATAACTCAATCCGGATGAGAAGTTATTGAAAATACCCAAGAACATCACCGGCATCAAATACATGATCCACTTCATCTGAGCGTTCTGCGCTGTCATCTGCATATTCATATGCGTATAGATGATGGTAGAAACCGTCATTAAGATGGTAAACAAACTTACATGGTCTCCATAAAATGGAATGTAAAAAGGCAAATCCAAAATAGAATCATAGGTGGACAAATCATCAGCCCACAGGAATGCCTCCTGCCGCAGCTCAATCGAAGCAGGGAAGAAGCGGAACATGGCGATCAGGATAGGCATCTGCAAAAGCATCGGTAAACAACCTCCGAGCGGATTCACTCCGGCCTTGCGGTACATACCTAGAAGTTCCTGCTGGGACTTCATCGGGTCATCCTTATGCTTCGCTTGTATCTCCTCCATTTCGGGCTTCAACACCTTCATTTTGGCTGTAGAGATGTATGCCTTGTAGGTGAGTGGCAACAACATCAGCTTGATGGCAATGGTCAAAATGAGAATGATGATACCGTAGTTGAGATCGAACTGATTCAGAAAGTTGAATATGGGTATTACGATAAACTTGTTTACCCATCCGAAAATACCCCAGCCCAATGGAACCAGCTTTTCCATTCCCAACTCGTAAGATTTCAAAGTTTGATAATGGTTAGGTCCAAAATAAAAAGACATGTCGAATGTCTCATAAGGCTTGTGACTGTAAGGAAGGGTGATGCCCGCCTTCATAAACTTGGCTAATGAATCGTAGCCCTCATAATGCACAACAGAAAGTTTGGTGGGCTTTTCAAAAGTTGACTTAGCAATCAGTGTGGTGTTGAAGTATTGTTGCTTGAAAGAAACCCATTTCACCTTGGTTGTTAAATCCTGCTGCTCATCGGAAGTCTCAGAAAGGTAATCAGCCTCTTCATCAGGGTATTTGAAATACACCGTAGAGTTGTTTGCCTCTGCCTCTTGGCTCTTCTCCTTTTTGTAAACATTCTGCTGCCAATCCAAGGCTATGAAGTTCAGGTTTGGTGCAATTACTTTTTCCATCCCGGAAAAAGCCATGTTGAAGTCAAGCATGTAACCCGCATTGGCTAATTTGTAAACATGTTCTATGTAGGATGTTCCAGCATAAAGTCTGTATGTAATTGCCCCGGGCGCCTCCTTGTGTTTCACATAATAGAGATCCGATGTGGTTATGTCTTTGTTTTGTGAGAAGAAACTGAACGCGAACTTGGTGCTGTCGCTTTCAAAAAGCACGAGTGGCTTGCCGTCAAAGGTTTTATATTTTTTCAGCTGTACAGCAATCACCCGACCGCCCTTATTGGTGAAAGTCACCTTGAGATCATCGTTTTCCAAATAAGACAACTCCTCTTTGCCTTCAGCGGCAGATGCGAATTGTCCGAAGCGATTTTGCAAGGCCAACGACTTCGCAGAGTCGGTTGAGACAGTGCTGTCGACAGATAATACCAAAGGCGGAGCAACAACAGAATCCTTGGCAGCCGACACGGCTTTGGCTTGTTGCTTTTTGTTAGCCACCTCTACCGAATCCTGCACGCGCTGGCGTTCGGCAAGCTCTTCCGAGGATGGGGCGTTCCAAAGACTAAATGTTACCAAGACTAGTCCGATGAGGAGGAGTCCGATGATGGAGTTACGATCCATAGATGCTTAAAAAACAGGTCGCAAAGATAGTCAAAAGCCCACTAGCGAGCGTGGTCAAGAGCTGCCTTCACAAATTTGACGAAAAGTGGGTGTGGCGTTTCTACGGTACTCTTGTATTCGGGGTGGAATTGCACGCCGATGAACCACGGATGGCTCTTGATTTCAACGATTTCCACCAAATTGTTATCGGGGTTCACACCGGCCGGAATCATACCTGCATCTTCGAACTTCTTCAGGTATTTGTTGTTGAATTCATATCGATGGCGGTGACGCTCCATGATCCTTTGCTTGCCGTATACGGTAGATGCTTTGGTATTCTTCACGATGTTACAAGGGTATTCACCCAATCGCATAGTTCCGCCCTTACGGGTGATTTTCTTCTGGTCAACCATGATATCGATGACCGGGAACTTGGTTTGAGGATCCATTTCGGTAGAATGGGCGCCTTGCATTCCTAGCACATTTCTACTGAATTCGATAACCGCACATTGCATGCCGAGGCAAATGCCCAGAAAGGGAACCTTGTTTTCTCTCGCATAGCGGATAGCTGTAATTTTACCCTCAATTCCTCTGTCGCCGAAACCTGGAGCAACCAGGATACCGTGAAGGTTGCGCAGCTTCTCCACCACATTTCCATCGTCTATTTTGGAGGAATGGATCCAGTCGACTACGACCTTGGTTTCATTAGAAACACCGGCATGTATGAGCGCTTCAGCAATGGATTTGTATGCATCCTTGAGCTCAATGTATTTTCCAATCAATCCGATTCGTATTTCAGAAGTCGGGTTCTTTAGTTTCCCTAAAAAACTCTTCCAACTCTCCATGTCGGGCTCATGGCGCAATGGCAGCTTCAATTTGGATAGAACCACTTTGTCGAGTTGCTCTTTCAACATCAACAATGGCACATCATAAATGGTGGATGCATCGATGGATTCGATAACCGCATTCACATTCACATTGCAGAAAAGAGCCAATTTGCGTCTGATGTCGGCATTAACTGGCTTTTCGGATCGGCAAACCAAAATGTCGGGTTGCACTCCATACTCCAACAAGGTTTTAACGGAATGTTGGGTAGGCTTTGTTTTCAGCTCACCGGTAACGGTCAGGTAGGGTAATAGCGTCAAATGAATAACCGCACAATTGGATCCGTGCTCCCATATCATTTGGCGTACGGCTTCAATGAAAGGCAATGATTCGATGTCACCTACGGTACCGCCAATTTCTGTAATAACGATTTCAAACTTTCCCGTATCACCCAACAACTTGATGCGGCGCTTGATTTCGTCGGTGATATGTGGGATAACTTGTACGGTTTTACCTAGGTACTCACCTTCGCGTTCCTTATTAATAACCGTTTGGTAGATGCGGCCGGTTGTTACATTATTGGACTGTGAAGTGGGCACATTAAGGAATCGCTCGTAGTGCCCCAAATCCAAGTCGGTTTCAGCGCCATCATCCGTAACAAAACACTCTCCATGTTCATAAGGATTAAGTGTGCCGGGATCTACATTGATGTAAGGATCTAACTTTTGGATGGTTACAGAGTACCCCCTGGCTTGCAGTAATTTCGCAAGTGAGGCTGAAATGATGCCCTTGCCCAAGGAAGAAGACACTCCTCCCGTCACAAAAACATACTTGACTTGGGAGGATTTATGGTCTACCACGGCATGGATTGGTTTGGTCAAAAGTAAAAGATTATTGCCAACGGACTGAAAAATTTTTAAGCCATATTGGAATAAACGGCCTGTACATCCTCATCGTCTTCGATTTTCTCAATCAAAGCCTCTACTTCGGCGGTCTGAGCCTCATCCAGCTGAACGGTGTTGGTAGGAATACGCTGAAGCTCCGAACTGGTTACCTCGAGCTTTTTCTCCTCAAGTGCTTTCTGCATTCCGCCATAATCTTGGAATGAGGTGTAAATGTAGATTTCGCCATCCTCTTCAAACACCTCTTCTGCTCCAAAATCGATAAGCTCAAGCTCAAGGTCTTCAATATTCAAGTTGTTCTTGGGAAGTTTGAAAATACCTTTTCTTTCGAAGAGGAAATCCAACGAACCAGTCTTGCCCAATGAGCCGTTTGCTCTGGAGAAATACATCCTGATGTTGGCAACAGTGCGCGTGTTATTGTCAGTAGCACATTCCACCAAGATGGCAATGCCATGCGGACCATATCCTTCATAAACTACCTCATCGTAATTGTCGGTATCCTTGCTTACCGCCCTTTTAATGGCTGCCTCCACCCTGTCTTTAGGCATATTTACGGCCTTGGAGTTCTGAACAGCCATGCGCAAGCGAGGGTTGTTGTCGGGGTCGGGCCCACCCTGCTTAACCGCAATGGCAATTTCCTTGCCTATACGGGTGAACTGCTTGGCCATCTTGGCATAGCGTGCAAACATCTTATGTTTCCGCTTCTCGAATATGCGTCCCATGGAAATTGAATTGTAGGCCTCAAATTTAGCAAGATTGCCCCTGCTTGTCCATATAAAAATCCTTTAAGTTGAATCCGATACATAATCTTTATTATTTTGTTTATCAATTAATTAGGCCGTGGAACGGATTTTACTTAAACCTCTTGCACATGAACCAATTAATTGATTATCTTTGCAATCCCAAAAAATCAATTAGGTCAAATGATCATAGTGCCCATCAAGGAAAACGAGTCTATCGATAAGGCTCTCAAGAAGTTCAAAAAGAAATTTGAGAAGACCGGTGTTGTTCGCGCTTTGCGTGCCCGTGCCGCTTTTGAAAAGCCATCGATTACCCGTAGGACCACCGTTAAAAAGGCTATATACCGTGACTCGCTCCGTGCAGCAGAGTCTCTAGGTAAGTAACTTTTCAAAGTTTTCCGTTTTTCCCCTTCAGGTATGCCTATATTTGGGCAAAGCCCATCCGCATGCCGGTTAGAAGGTTCCTTTCCCACTTACAATACGAAAAAAGATATTCTACCCATACGCTAAAAGCGTATGAGAATGATTTAGGTGGTTTTTCAGATTATCTGGGAACCGAATATGGTACCGAATCGGTCGACATCACAACAGCAACTCATTTTCATATCCGATCCTGGATAGTAAGTTTGATTGAATCGGGGATTGCGCCAAGATCTGTTAATCGCAAGATTACTGCATTGAAGTCCTTTTTTAGGTTTTTACTTCGTGAGAAACTGGTGACCCAGAATCCCATGGTAAAAATCCAATCTCCAAAAACAGGAAAAAAACTCCCTGCCTTCATCGATGAGAAACGGATGGATGAACTTTTTTCAAGCATCGAGTTCCCCGAGGGTTTCTCCGGAATACGAGACCGAGCAATTTTAGAGTTGTTTTACGGCACTGGGATGCGTCTTTCCGAACTTACTGGAATCAAAATACAGGACCTTAATCTGGGACAACAAACCGTTAAGGTACTCGGTAAGCGAAATAAGGAACGGATCCTCCCCATCAGCAACAGCTTGTCGGTCACACTAAAAACCTATCTGGAAAACAGGAGTTCGCATCTATCTGAAAAAGGAAAAGACTCGAACTATCTTTTTTTCGATTCCAAATGTAACATGCTGTATGGAAAGTTCGTTTATAGATTAACGAGGAAGTATTTGGGAATGGTTACAACGGGAGACAAACGAAATCCGCATGTGCTCAGGCACACTTTCGCAACGCACATGCTTAACAATGGAGCAGAGATCAATGCGGTTAAGGAGATACTGGGACATTCCAATTTAGCGGCCACACAAGTGTATACCCATAATACCATTGAAAAACTGAAGAACATTTACAAACAGGCCCATCCAAAAGCCTGATAAAACCCCATAGCCATGAAAATCAAAGTGCAATCCATCCATTTCGATGCGGATCAGAAACTAATCGATTTCATTGAAGGCAAAATCGAAAAGCTCACCCATTATTACGACCAGATAATGGACACCGAGGTTTTCCTCCGTTTGGACAACTCGGAAACTCACGAGAACAAGATTGCGGAGATTAAAATCCACACTCCAGGCAAAACCCTTTTCGCCAAGGAGCAATGCAAAACATTCGAAGCGGCCACCGACTCTGCCGTTGATGCACTGCGCAAGCAAATCACCAAGCACAAGGAGAAACAGAACGGAGAATAATTAGCAATAGGTAGCGGAAGGCAGTAGCGAGAGGCGGTGCAATTTTAGAACCCGGATAATGTGGATCATACAGATGAACGCGAATTACAGTGTTTTAAAATTCGTCAATCGGCAATTGTAAATTCAGGTTTACCTAACCAAACTCACATCACCCTTTTTCACCATTCGCTCACCATTGGCCAAGGCGATGTTTGCTACATACATATAAACACCCGTATTCAGTCGTTCGCCCTTTAGCGTGCCATCCCAACATGCATCCTTGCTGTTGGACTCAAACACCTTCTTTCCCCACCTATCATAAATACTGATCTCGAGTGAAGTGATGCACCTTCCATAGACGCAGAAACGCTCGTTTTCCAAACTATTGGTGCCATCAGGCGAAAATGCAGTAGGCACAAAGACTTCGCCACATGGTTCAAAATCCGCATCATTTACAGTTACTGTTTTACAATCCGAGTTGGTGCAACCATTGATGTCCGTTACCAACACACAATAAGTGGTGGTCGCCGTAGGATTGGCAATTGTGCTTTGACATGTATCACATACCAATCCAACATTGGGTGTCCAAGCAAATGAAACTCCACCTGTGGCTGACAATGTAATTTGTTGACCTGCTGTAATAATGGTATCGGTACCAGCGAAGGCGACAGGATCAGGATAGGTAGAAACATTCAAGGAAACGGTTTGACTGCATCCCGACACATCGGTCACCAAACATTGATAGGTACCAGATGGCAAACCAGTTACTGTTGCAGTGTTGCCCACTGATGGTGACCATACATAGGTAAAAGGAGCCGTTCCGTTACTTACAGCAACGGTTGCACTAGATCCGGATGAGGCGCATCCACTTTGCGAAGTAGCTGTGATGGAAAGTCCAATCGTGCCGGGCACTACGATTTGTGCCTGTGATGTACATCCATTGTTGTCGGTAACCGAAACACCATACACACCTGAAACCAAACCAACAGCGGTTGCATTGGTTTGCGGAGGACTGGTATTCCAAAAGTAACTGTATGGCGCCACACCTCCACTAACAGTAGCCGAAGCAGTTCCATTAGGTTGAGAACAGGAGGCGGCAACAGCCGAAGTAGAAACCGTAAGTATCAAAGGCTCTGAAATTAACACATCGAGTGTATCATTGCATCCAGAGGCGTCTGTGAGTATGACTTGATAACTTCCACCACCAATGTTAGACAATACAGCACCTAATTGAGGAGGATTCGTGTTCCATGTAAATTGGTATGGCGATACTCCACCTGTTGCAGATACAACAGCCGATCCATCCTGAGCGCCATTGCAAGTAACCGCAGTAGTTGAATCAATCATTACAACAGGAGAAGGTATGGAGCCAACCGATATATTAGCCAAAAGATTACAGCCGTTGCCATCTGTGACAACAACACTATAGCTGCCCGGATCCAGGTTATTTGCAGTGGAAGACAGTTGGACAGGCGATGTATTCCATAGATACGAATATGGTGAAACACCACCGGATACCAAAACAGTAGCTGTTCCATTAGACAAAGAACATGATGTGGATGTTGATGATATTTGAGCTGATAAAGGAGCAGGTTCTGTTATATTCACCGTTAAACTGTCTTGACAACCTACTGAATCCGTTGCTACAACCTGGTAAACACCAGCAGGTACATTAACAAGACTCGCTCCGGTTTGTACCGGATTGGTATTCCAAACATAATTTACACCACCTGATCCACCGCTTGCAACAACCGTTGCACCTCCATTACTTGCACCATTACATAAAATATTGGAAACCGAAGTAATCGTAGTTGAAATAGAGGTGGTACCCGACACAGTAGCTTGCGACTGAGATGTGCAGCCATTTGCATCTGTTACAGTAACCGAATAGGTACCAGGCAACAATCCATTGGCCGTTGAACCACTTTGGTTGGGTGTTGTATTCCACAAAAAAGCAAATGGTGCCGTACCGCCATTGACTATAGCGCTAACTGATCCATTAGACTGCGAACAAGTAGATGACACTGTTGAAGTTTGTATAGATAACGGCGCTGGCTGACCAATGGATACATTTAATGTATCGACACATCCTTGTGAATCGGTGATATAAAGCTGATAACTGCCTGCGGGCACATTGGAAAGCGTAGAGCTTGTTTGTGCAGGGACTGAATTCCACAAGTAGGTGTAGGGTCCCGTACCTCCGGAAACTGCTACAACTGCTCCTCCATTGGAGCCACCGGCGCAGGATACATTGGTAACATTGGACAAGGACCCGTTTAACTGGGAAGCAGAGGACACGGTTACATTTGATACGACCGAAGTACCCACCGCATCCGTAACTGTTACGGTGTAATTGCCCGGACAAACACCACTGACATTTTGAGCAGTAGATCCATTGCTCCACAAATACGAAAGTGGAGGAACACCACCACTACCAGTAACCGACAAAGTGCCATCACAAGTACCAAAACAGGATGCCGCCGTTGAAGATGTTTGTACATTCACTGGTATGCCGCATATATAGGACTGTGGAGAACATGAGGCCAAACTTATTGTGGCCACAAAGTTGCTACCACTGGCCGCGACAATACCAGATGTGGTAACATCTACATCATAAACAGGCCCTGATGTTGGAGTACTGGCAAGTAAGTTTAAAGAAGGATCGAACTTGTAAACGCCACTTCCAGAACCAACATATACATTTCCGCAATTATCTAAATCAAGTCCACCGTTGCCTTGTGTTTTGGTGTTGAATATAGGCAAGGTATTAACGATACCTCCCGGGATTGAAGCAGTGGCTAAAATGGCCCCTGTAAGCAGATCTCTTTTGTGAAGCGTTTGCCCATCGTGGGTGTATAGCGCATTGGCATTTGCTCGTGTGGCACTGATTGGCTGTTTTGTTCCGAAACCATAACCCGGTATGTAATAATCAAAATTATAGAGTGTCGGTATTTTAAAACCTATAGTATTGAGGGCATTGTTGATAGAACCGATGGTATCGAGCGTGAGAAAATAATAATTGCCATTTGGTGCAGAGCAGATAGAACTCGCTTCCTGAATTCTTGGCGGAATGCCTGTGATATTACCAAACCCAACAACAGTGGTGGATGCGATAGACCCATTGGAAAGGTTTATGTTCATCATAGTTCCTCGTATGACAGGGAACGGAATGCTAAATGTGGCGCGGCTTCCACCAACAACCAGCTGGGTTAAGTCACAATTGAATGCTAGACTCCAGTATTCGTAAGATGTTAATCCATTGGGATTGTTGTACCAAACCTGAGATCCTGCAGGACTGATTTTTCGAATCTCCCCATTGGAACCAGTAGTGATATAGGAATCTCCATTCGGATGGGTTACCATACCTCCTACCCAAAAGCCACTGGAATCCCATGAAGAAGAGTAGCTCCACTGCAATACCCCGGATGAGTTATATTTACGCAAGTAAAATGGGGAATCGCCCATATAGGCATAAACATTGCCTGAATTGTCCGTTTCCACCTCCCAAACTTTGTTGGAGTTGGGAGACGGGGGGAATACCACCCAAGGATCGATGGTCAATTCTTTTGTGGCATCGTAGGAAGCCAAATCGAACCTAACTGTGTTGCCATCCAACTTGAATGAAGTTTTTACCTCTGCACGGCTATTACCCAAAAAAGAAACAGGCGCATGGTCAACCAAATCTCCAAATTGGGTCTTCAATAAAATATGACCCTCCGGACTTAATATTGGAGCCACATCGCCCGAATAGGAAAATCCTATCATTCGCGGATCGGCACCGGGCATTACTACAAATTGGTATTTGAATCCTTTGTCGGGATGGAATGTAAACTCCAAATCAATTCCCGGATACAAATTGCGATAGGTAAGTTTTTTAAACCCCTTGATGAAATTATAGTTGATGTTGTTTGAACCCATACCATAACTGAAGTACTCATCCAACGGATCCTCTGCAATAAGCTCCACCTGGGTGTTAGCATTGGCGAAACCTACATGAACCAGGGTTGATTCCATTCTCACAGCTTTCCTACGGGCCAATATACCCTCCCACTCCTCTTGACTAGAAATGGGTTTGGACTTATCCCACTTCTGCCTTGGCAGCTTTTTATCGAAACGATAAGTCATTCCAGATGAAGTGAAATATACCTGAAACGGCCCGTGGTCGATGGCATATTGGATTTGAGAACCCATAATCTTATTACGACCGTTGAATTGGGAATTGTTTTCAATAAATGCCTTCGGGTACTCATACTTTGCTTCAAAGGCCTTAATTGTGGAAAACAAGAAGCAAAAAATTGATAGCGTCAAAAAAGGTTTGATAAATCGTTTCATGACAAATGGATTGCTATGTGATATTCTATTTTCGTAATTTATGATAGATTGTAAAACTTGTACATTACTTACTAAGGATACTAAACTCAGTTCGTCTATTCAACTGCCTTCCCTCATCCGTTTCGTTACTTGAAATAGGCTTGCTTTCGCCATATCCTTTCGCTACCAATCGCGATAAGGCAACCCCTTTGGATGCTAAATAATCAACTACCGATTGAGCTCTGGCTTGGGATAATCTCATATTGTATTCTTCAGTACCCTTGCTATCGGTGTGGCTACCCAACTCAATCTTGATCGACTCTTGTTGCAGCAGCAATTCAGCCAATCGATTGAGTTCTGACTTGGATTCATCCCTCAATGTTGATTTATCAAAGTCATAAAAAATATTGTTCAAAACGATGGTGGTTCCGACCTCTACACGCTTAAGGGGGACATCTTTTTCAACCTCCGTGTAGCCTGTTGTATCAGGCATATTGACATTAACCGAATTGAATAAATATCCCTTTGATGTAACGCTTATACCGTAATTAATACCACCGGGCAACGACACCATGTAACTACCTGTGGCGCTATTTGAGTTGATTTCGGTTACCTTTTCACCGGTTACATTATTGATGATTTCAAGTTTTGCCTCAAGAGACTCGCCTGATTTTTCATCATAAACCCTGCCTTTTAACAAAGTCAACCTTGGGCCCTCCTCCTTTGGTCTTGAAACGAATGTAACCAAGTATAAATCCTCCGAACCCAATCCGCCATCTGCAGCGGATGTATAAAAACCCTTCGTTGCAGAGGCATCCAAAACAAAAAACACATCATGCCCTGTACTGTTCAGTGGAGATGACATATTTTGAGGTACCGACCATTTGCCATTTTCATTTTTAGTAACAAAAAGATCATACCCACCACGACTGCCATGGGCCTTGCTACTGAAATACATGGTTACTCCATCCGGATGAATAAATACACCTTCCTCATCGGAAGAAGTATTTAAAACACTTCCGAGGTTGATCGCATCGCCCCAAGTTCCGTCTGCTTTGCGTTTGCAGGACCAAATGTCGCGTCCTCCAACACCACCTTTTCGTTGACTGATGAAATAGACAGTATTTCCATCAGGCGAATAACATGCGGTAGATTCATGTTCAGGTGAATTGATTGGAGCAGGGAGCTTTTTCGCTTTAGACCATTTGGAACCCGAAAGTTTTGATTCCCAAATATCCCCATTGCCATTATCATCATCTCGATATATCAATAGCGATTGACCGTCGTTAGATAAGGCAATTGCAGAGTTATTCCTTCCTGCGTCATTGATTTCAGCACCCAAGGGTTCGGCCTGTGTATAACCATTGGACTGCTTATCAAATTTAGACATGAAAATCCTTTCCAAAGAACTGCTATCGACAGCCATTTCACTCTTGGTGACTGGTCGTCTCGATGTGAACATAAGAATGGATGCGTCAGCATTGATGACTGGAGAGAAATCGGCCCACCTGGAATTGACCTTGGATCCTAAATTGGCTAGTTGAATTTCCTGGTCATTTGTTTGTGAGTATGCAAACTGGGCAGATATGCACATATATATGCATATCCATGTGGCAATTGTTTTAAATTTCATTTCCATTTAATTAAAAGCGTCTAGAACCGCTGGATTTTCGTTTAGGTTGTGCAACATATCTTATAGCCACTTCCATACCTCCTCGCTTGGATGTAGCAGCCTCCAGGTCAGACAAATTGATATCATAACTAATTCCCAAGGTATAGGGGCCCATTTCAGCCATTACAGATGGTATGAAGGAGTCACCTAACCGATAATGTATACCAAGGCCAACAGCCTTGCCTTTTTCAAAACCTGTATAATTTGATTTCGACTCCAAGATGTAGCGAAAGGCTGTACCAATGTTTACTTCATTTTGGGGTCCCTGGCTATAAATGACAAAAGATGGCAAAACATTCATATTGGTATTAGGGATGCCCATTTCCAAGTCGCCATGTAATACAAACTTCGAAGCAAGTCGTTCACCAGAACCCAAAAAAGAATAGTCAGGCTGATGCGGATGAAAATAGGAGACACCAACATTGTATCCCATTTGATCATTACCCGACATATATCGTTCGCCCTTAGCGTGGCTGTAGGAAATACCAGCACCGAAATCGGCAAAAGATACCTTCTCGTTTGAAATTTGTTCTCCAGAAGAAATACTGCTGTTATAAGTATATCCATCAAATTGATTTCCCCAAGTCAGTTTGGAGCCATTCAACGAACGAGATACGAATGACGCTTGTAATCCAGCGGAGAGGGATGATTGTTCTCCGACATTTAGGCGGTACGCAACTGATCCGGATGCTTGCATTGTAGACATCTCTGATTGACCTGCCTTATCGGAAAAAACGCCAATGCCTACAGCTAGCTTCCCAGTTTCCGATGTAAAACCTTTTCCCAAGAGTCCATCATATGTAACCATGCCAGTTCTATAGGGAGCAGAAACACTTTTCCATTGATTTCGATAATTCAAAATAGCACGGTGTCCTCCCTCACTACCAGCCATAGCAGGGTTATTGAATATCGGGGTGAAGTTGAATTGAGAAAAATGGATGTCTTGAGCACTTGTTTGGCACGCAATAGACACCATAATAGAAATAGCCAAAACAGATAATTGTTTTTTCATGATTCAAAAATTGTCGGTTAAAGATAAAAACCGATTGCCAAAAAAAATGCCCGTCCTTGGAAAGAACGGGCATTGATTTATGATTAATTGTTAACTATAAATAGTCATCATCCATATCATCATCGCTGTCTGCTTCATCTTCATCCTCATCACTAGTCAACAACTCACCCCAATTGTGGATTTTTGTTGATGGAATCTTGAAATCATCTAAATCATCCTCGTCATCATCCAAATCACTATCCATAGAAGGTCCCTTGCTGGGAGGTGGAGATTTGAATTCATCCCTCTTTAACAAGTCGAGGGGTGATGGTTTGGGAGGCATTGGCCTAGGAGGTGGCGGTGGTGGAGTTGGCCTCGGGGGTTCAGGAGCTTTGCTCACAGGCGGAGGTGGAGCAGGCTTAGATGGAGGTGTTGTCTTCTGAACAGGCGCAGGGTTAGGAGTAGTAACTTTGGCAATAGTGGGCTTAGGTGCCGGAGCAGGCTTTGGGTTGGATACCTTAGTAACCACAGGCTTTGCCACTATCTTGCTTGCAGATACTTTGGAAGGCGATACCGGTTTTGAGGAAACAACCTTCGTCGGCGCTACCACCTTTTTATTAGTCGCCACTTTCTTGACAGCTTTTTTAGCGAGTGTCTTTTTCTTGGCAACTGATTTTGGAGCTGAAGCTTTCTTAACCACCTTTTTAGCTAGCGCTTTCTTCGCCGGCTTTTTTGCTGCCTTCTTCGTTGCGGTTTTTTTGGCGGTTTTTTTGACCACCTTTTTAACGACCACTTTCTTCTTAGGAGCTACTTTCTTCTTAGGAGCTACTTTCTTCTTGGCGGCTTTTTTAGGAGCAGACTTTTTAACCGCCTTCGGGGCCGGTTTTGCTTTTTTAACAGGCTTCTTGGCCTTCAAATTCTTAGAAGCACGGGTTGCCATGGTTCAGGTTATTTGAAATTAGTTTTTCGGAGTAAAAATAAATAATTCATTATCAAACATGGTAGGACCCCAAAAAAAAGCAAAAAGGTCAAAAAAATATACATTTCCACTAGTTTTCAATTACTTATATTTTTCATTATCTTCGTGAAATCAAAACAAATGAATCATCGGTAAAGATCCATGGTCATAAAATCGAAGAAATACCTGGCCTTAGGAGCCCTAATCATAGCCTCCATCGTTTCTTGTCAAAAAGACCCTATACTTGAGGAGATTAAGGACGGCAATGTGGTTGTAACCCCAAAATCCAAAGCATTTGTCACTGGCATCAGTGTCTCCAGTCACCCCGAATTTGACCCTTCCGGAAACCTTTGGGATGTTATTGATTCTAGTACCTTGGATACGCTTGGTCGGCCCGATATTTTCTTCAACATCACCGAGCCCTCTAATCTGGCTCCTGTGTTTTGGAGTCAAAATTCTCATTTTTTGAATTGTGGAACGAATGACACCGTCTCTTATTTGTTACCTGAGCCATTCTCCGTATTGCCCTTTGGATCTACCATAGCTGTTAACCTTTACGATTACGAATTACCGGATTCCACATTCATGGAAACCTTCGATTTTTTTGTTGGCACTTATTCCGATCCAGCCAATCCATACCCAAGTGCTTTGATTCAAACCAAAAACGGATATACTGTTGCCGTTGGCATCAGGTGGGAGGATTAAAAAAGGCCTGCTTTTGCAGGCCCATAATTCAAATTTCAGATTTCAAAGAATCAGCTGAGAAGCTTAGCCTTGATGTACTCCCTGTTTAAGCGTGCAATATTGGTTACACTAATCTGCTTTGGACACTCTGCTTCGCACGCCTCCGTATTGGTACAGTTACCAAAACCTTCCTTATCCATCTGCTCTACCATCTTGATGACACGATTTTCGCGCTCGACTTGCCCCTGAGGCAATAGGGCATATTGAGAGACCTTAGCGGAGACAAACAGCATAGCAGAGGAATTTTTACATGCTGCAACACATGCTCCGCATCCAATACACGCGGCAGATAAAAAGGCCTCATCCGCATTTTCCTTGGGCACCGGAATGGAATTGGCATCTTGAACACTACCCGTGTTTACCGACACAAAACCGCCTGCTTGCTGAATCCTATCGAAGGCAGATCGGTCCACAACCAAGTCCCTAAGAACTGGGAACGAACCAGACCTCCAAGGTTCAATTACTATGGTGTCGCCATCCTTGAAACTACGCATGTGTAGTTGGCAAGTTGTTACGCCTTTCAGCGGACCGTGAGCCCTTCCATTGATGTACATGCTGCACATCCCACAAATCCCCTCACGACAGTCGTGGTCGAATGCAATTGGATCTTTTCCTTGTTTGATAAGATCTTCATTAACTACATCCATCATTTCCAGGAATGACATGTCGGGCGATATGCCGTTGGCTTGATATGTTTCGAAATTGCCCGCAGAGGACTTGTTTTTTTGTCTCCACACCTTTAAGGTGAGTTTCATGTTTCCACTCATTTTAATATCTATTGAAGCGGTTTATTTATAAGAGCGCTGTGAACGCTTTACTGTTTCGTAATTCAATTCTTCCTTGTGCAGCTTGGATGGCGAGTCGACTCCCATAAACTCCCATGCGGCTACATAAGCAAAGTTTTCATCGTCGCGCAATGCCTCACCTTCGGGGGTTTGGTATTCTTCACGAAAGTGACCTCCACATGATTCACGCCGATGGAGGGCGTCTTGCATCATCAGTTCGCCGAGTTCGATCAAATCAGCAACCCGACCAGCCTTTTCAAGGTTCTGATTCAATTCATCTCCTGAACCTGGCACCATGATGTTTGCCCAAAAATCTTTTCGAAGCGCTTTGATCTTCTCAATACCTTCGATCAACCCCTTTTCGTTTCGAGCCATGCCACAATGGTTCCACATGATCAAACCCAATTCTCTTTGAAAATCGTGGGATGTCTTGTTGCCCTTTACCGACAAAAGTCGATCAACCATGGATCTCACATTCTGTTCAGCAGCATCAAATTCTGGATGTTCGGTAGTAACAGGCTTACGCTCCTCACCTGCCAAATAATCTCCAATGGTGTAAGGAAGTACGAAATAACCATCGGCAAGCCCTTGCATCAGCGCGCTTGCTCCCAAACGGTTGGCGCCATGATCGGAGAAATTCGCCTCACCACAAGCATACAAACCAGGAATGGTGGTCATGAGGTTGTAATCAACCCACAAACCGCCCATGGTATAATGCACTGCAGGATAAATCCGCATTGGGGTTTTGTAAGGATCTTCGCCTGTGATTTGTTTGTACATATCAAACAGATTTCCATATCTGGCTTCAACCGCCTTTTGACCCAAACGATTGATTGCTTCGGAAAAATCCAGATAAACAGCCAATCCGCTTGCACCTACTCCCCTGCCCTCGTCGCACATTTCTTTTGCCTTGCGTGATGCAATGTCGCGCGGTACAAGATTACCAAAGGATGGATAAATCCGCTCCAAGTAGTAATCGCGTTCATTCTCGGGGATGTCTTCTGGTCGACGGTTGTCACCCTTTTTCAATGGAACCCAAATTCTACCATCATTTCTCAAGCTTTCACTCATCAATGTGAGTTTGCTTTGATGATCTCCCGAAACAGGGATACATGTTGGGTGTATTTGTGTAAAACAAGGATTACCGAAATAAGCACCTTTCTTGTGAGCACGCCAAATGGCTGTGGCGTTTGACCCCCGGGCATAAGTGGTCAGGTAAAACACATTTCCATAACCTCCAGTGCATAGCACTACGGCGTGAGCAGCATGGCGCTCTATTTTTCCAGTAACCAGATCGCGTGCGATGATGCCTCTTGCTTTGCCATCTACAACAACTACATCTAACATTTCATGGCGGGTGTAGCTCTGTATTTTGCCGGCGCCGATCTGACGGTTCATGGCACTATATGCACCCAAAAGCAATTGCTGACCTGTTTGTCCTTTGGCATAAAAGGTTCTAGAAACCTGGGCACCACCGAATGAGCGATTATCGAGCAAGCCTCCATATTCGCGCGCGAAGGGCACGCCTTGCGCTACGCATTGGTCGATGATATTCACACTTACTTGGGCAAGACGGTATACATTGGCCTCCCTTGCTCTGTAGTCGCCGCCCTTGATGGTATCGTAAAAGAGTCGATAAACGCTGTCGCCATCATTGCGATAATTTTTTGCTGCATTAATTCCGCCCTGCGCTGCTATACTGTGCGCGCGTCTTGGACTGTCTTGGAAACAAAAGGTCTTTACATTGTATCCCAGTTCAGCAAGGGAAGCGGCAGCTGAGGCTCCAGCCAGGCCGGTACCTACAACGATTATATCATACTTCCTTTTGTTGGCTGGGTTAACCAGCTTCAAGTTGAACTTATGACTATCCCATTTTTCCGACAAGGGTCCGGAGGGAGACTTCGAATTGAGATTCATTGGTGAGGAATATGAGCGGTTATATTAATCAAGAGAAGAAAAAGAAATAAACAGGCATCGATGCGAACAGCAAAGGAATGATGATTCCGAAAACCCATACACCAACACCACGAATCAACCCTGCGACTGAAGGATGCCTTAGGCCAAGGGTTTGGAAGGAGCTTTGAAAACCATGCAAAAGATGGTAAGCCAAGGCCATGAGACCCAAAAGATAAAGAACAACAATCCAAGTTTGCTGGAAGGCCTGCTCTACCACTGCATACAAATCGCGAATCACTACATGTCTAACGGGACCGCTGATGCCGTCGTTTACAACATATTCATGCGTTTTCAATCCGGGCGTAGAAGGCATGGTGTTCTTGGTAATCACTTCGCCACTCATTTCACTCACCGTGTATTCAACCCAAGCAACATCGCCGAACTTATACTTGTACCAAAAATTAGACATGTGGGTAATCAAAAACACAAGAATGATGATACCCAATACCATCATGTTGGAAGAGGCCCACGAGGATGAACCAGGCATTTTGGGCGCCCCATAAGGAACTGGACGCGCGGCCTTATTTTGCAAAGCAAGCCTGATTCCATTGATGACATGAAGAATGATTGTAGCATACAACAAATAAGATACGATTTTAATAACAGGGAAGGTGGTCATGAAAACCGAATATTGGTTGAAGGCAAGACCTTGGTCTTGCTTGAAAAGCTGGAGATTTCCGGTCGCGTGGACAATAAGGAAGGTGCATAAGAACAGTCCTGTGAGGGACATTAGAACTTTTTTGCCCACGGAGGAGTCGAGGAATCGGGTCATGGAACTCATTGGTATCTTTTAACTTTATGAGGACGCAAATTTATACGGGACAACCTTCCCTTTCAAGAAGTTGAAGCAATTTTGTTGTTTAAGTTAAGCGGTTCAATTTCTTGACCTAATTTTACAACTAACAATCTTCAACTTTTGTTTTAAAATACGAACCAAATGAAATACCATCCTATTGCAAAAGAGCTGTTTATAGAAAATCGGAAGCGTTTTGCTGCCAAAATGGAAGCCGGAGCTACTGCTATTTTCAATTCTAACGACGAAATGCCCAGATGTGGAGATTCGAACTTCCCATTTAGGCAGCAATCGGATATATTTTACCTATCTGGTATAGACCAAGAGCAAAGCGTTCTGATTATCAGTCCAAATTGTCCGTTGCCCCAATACCGGGAAGTTCTCTTCCTGCGCAAAACAAACGAACACATTGCTGTTTGGGAGGGACACAAGTACACAAAGGATGAGGCCAAGGCTGCCTCGGGCATCCAAACCGTTTTCTGGTTAGAGGATATGGATTCTGTGATGACTATCATCTTGAACCACAGCACCTCTGTTTATCTCAACTTGAACGAAAATGACCGCTTTTCCTCACCAGTTCCTTATCGGGACCTACGATTCGCTCAAGATTTCCAAGAAAAACATCCTGCCACCCGAATTTGCAGATCAGCACCCATCATGGCAGAGTTGAGGTCGATAAAGTCGGAAATAGAAGTAAATGTGATGAAAGAAGCCATGCGGATAACCGAAATGGCATTTCGTCGAGTATTGGCATTTACCAAGCCTGGCGTTATGGAATATGAGATTGAAGCAGAAATCACGCATGAATTCCTTAGAAACAGGGCCACAGGACATGCTTATACTCCCATCATTGCCTCCGGCCCATCTGCATGTGTACTTCATTACACGGAAAACAATAAAGTTTGTAAAGACGGGGATGTGATTCTGATGGATTTCGGTGCGGAATATGCCAATTATGCTGCAGATCTGACCAGGTGCATTCCAGTAAATGGAAAATTTACCCAAAGGCAAAAGGATGTTTACAACGCTGTGCTGTGTGTTATGCGAGCTGCAACATCCATGCTAGTGCCCGGCAATACGATAGAGAATTATCACAAGGAGGTTGGTTTTGTTATGGAGCAAGAGCTGATCGGACTAGGTTTATTAACTGCTTCCGAAGTGAAAAATCAGAATCCATCTACCCCAGCCTACAAGAAATATTTCATGCACGGCACCTCCCATTTTCTAGGTTTAGATGTCCATGACATTGGAGATAGGTATTCGCCTATGAAAGCAGGAATGGTCTTCACATGCGAACCAGGAATCTACATCCCAGAAGAAGGATTGGGTATCCGCCTCGAGAATGATATTCTAATAACCGAAAAAGGTCAAATGGATTTGATGGCAAACATTCCTTTGGAGGCTGAGGAAATTGAATCTCTCATGACGAGATAGAGTGTCTTATGGGCGGTCCCCCCACCATCCACCGCCAGATTCCCTTATTTTTCTGAAAATACCAGGTTTTGATCCGGAGTGATATGTTTTTCCGAAATAATATCTGAAGGAGATACCTCCGGCTATATATACATCATTGTTGGATGGGTTTCCCCTTGCTCGTCCTTCCTTAGGGAAGTTATCACTACCTTGATGAGACAACAAAACCGCACTCATGCCACCGGGAGAATTCGCCAATTGGGTTGAGTCTGGATAAAACCCACTAACATCATCCAGATAGTCGGTAAATGTGATTCTAGGAGTTAAATCAAGCAACAATGCCATTCTTGAACTCAAACTGATCCTTGCTCCTATACCAACCATGAGTACAGTACTTGTTAGTTTGTATGGCTGGGGATAATTCCCTGTTTCTATAAATTGACCTTCCGTTCCCAAAGGTTGCAAGTCAATCTTTTCGCCATCAAGTTCGCCTGTAGGATTGAAGCTAATGACTCCAGCACCAAGAATCAATGCTGTATTGACAGGTCGAAAATCCACCGTCTTGAAAATTTCGAGGCGAAACTTCATAAAAGCCTCATAATTCGTAGTGGAAAAAGAAAGATTTCGAAGTCGTTTAAACTTGTCGTTACTTAATGCGTCGTCGCCCTCAAGTGTTCCACGAAAAAATCCAATACCAACTTCTACCCGATCTGTTAACATAACAGTTCCTTCAATTCCATAATGCAGATTCATTAACTGCAATGGAGGTATGATGCGATCATCACTCAAGTCACCATTGTAGTAAATTGGTCCAGCAAAAACAGAAACAGACAAATCAGATTGACAAAAACCGTGTCGTTCATTAAAAAAAGCAAAGCATGTGATCAATACAAGCTTCGTAAACAATTTCATAGATAATTCAACAGCATCAACAGCATCAATGATCTTTACACAAAGTCTACGAGCTATACTTTTCATAATGGAAAATCCGTCATTTGTTCCACTTCAACAATTGCTTTCCGGACATCTCATCTGGCGGTACCAATCCTAAAAGATTCAATATGGTAGGAGCAATATCAGCCAGTTTTCCATCTATCATTGAGCAGCCATCATTCCTATTACTCACAAAAAAGCACGGGACGGGATTCAGGGTGTGTGCCGTATTGGGACTTCCATCAGGATTCGTCATCATATCCGCATTGCCGTGATCAGCTGTTATAATGAAATCATAACCCGACTTCAATCCTTCCCGTACTATTTCACCGACACATCGGTCGACTGTTTCCACTGCTTCAATAGCAGCATTGAGCACACCTGTATGCCCAACCATATCGGCATTAGCGAAATTGACACAAATAAAATCATAGGCAGCATTTCGAACCAAAGGAATCAACACATCCCGAAGTTCAAACGCGCTCATAGATGGTTTTAAATCATAGGTAGCAACCTTGGGTGAGGGCACCATTAAGCGATCCTCTTTGGGAAACACCTCTTCCCTACCACCTGAGAAAAAGAATGTAACATGAGGATATTTTTCTGTCTCGGCGATACGCAACTGTGAAAGTCCCGCTGAAGAAATAACTTCGCCGAGAGTATTTCCCAAATTGTCTTTTTCAAAAACCACACGCACTCCAGAAAAAGTGGAATCATATCGTGTCATGGTCACATAATGGAGCTGAAGGGGTTTCATGCGAAATTCCGCGAACTCCTGTTGTGTAAGAACTTGGGTGATTTCGCGACATCGATCTGTCCTGAAATTGAAGCACATTACAGCATCCCCATTTTTGATGGAAACAGATCCTTTATCATTGAATTTTATAACAGCCGGCTTCACAAACTCATCTGTAACCTCTGACTTATAGGATTTCTTCAAAACATCCGTTGCAGAACCAAAAACCTCTCCTTTACCATGCACCAACAAATCATAGGCCAACTTTACTCGCTCCCAACGCTTATCACGGTCCATAGCATAATATCTTCCAATTACAGTTGCGATTTTGGCACCGTAGACTGCTATGTTAGATTCAAGATATTCCAAATAACCTAACCCAGCTTGAGGATCCGTATCCCTTCCATCAGTGAAAGCATGAATGTAAATTTGAGAAACGCCACGGCTTGAAGCGATACGGCATAAGGCAATGAGGTGATCGACATGGGAATGAACTCCTCCATCAGAAACCAGTCCTAAAAAATGCAATGGCTTATTTTGACCGACACAGTAATCACACAATTCTATTAGAACGGAGTTATCATCAATCTCATTATCCCTAATCGACTTGTTGATCAGTGCAAGCTCTTGATAAACCACCCGACCAGCACCAATGTTAAGATGCCCAACCTCGGAATTACCCATTTGGCCATCTGGAAGACCAACATCTTCACCACAAGTAATCAACTTGGAATGAGGTCTGGATTGGTATAAACTATCTATAAAAGGTGTACAGGCAGAGGCAACAGCATTTGCATTACTTGCAGGAGCTTCGCCCCAGCCATCCATAACAATCAAGCAAACTTTTCCAGTATTCATTAGGATATCAAGCCAATGGCAAAGTTACTCTAAAAACAGCGCCAGTAGGATGGTTGTCGCCTATGGAAACCCTACCCTTATGTAAATCAACTAGGTTTTTTACAATGTACAGCCCTAGACCCGTGCCTGTGGTACGACGAGTTTCCTCATTTCCGATGCGGTAAAATTTTCTGAAGACCGAATTTCTTTCCGAAACAGGTATACCTGGCCCAAAGTCAGAGACTGTTAAAACTAGATCCCGATTTTCACGATCCAACTGGACTTGTACCGGTTGTCCGAGTGGAGAGTACTTATCGGCATTATCCATTAAATTCACCAAAATGGAGGTTAGGGCCATAGGGTCTCCCATCACTCGCACATCATCAGCGATGCTGTAAACAATTTTTCGTCTTCCTGTCCATTCAGTTTGCTTGTGTTGTATAACCGAATTGCAACAGTCCGAAAAATCAACTATCTCAATTGATAATTCAAAGTTTTTAGATTCAATTCTAGCAGCCATCAAAGTATCTTCAAGAAGCATGTTTATACGATCCGTTTCACTGATCGCGGCGGTAACAACCCTTCCCATTTGATCCTGATCAAGATTTCTTTTTTGAATGGTTTGCAAACCGAGCTTAATGGCTGCAAGAGGCGACTTGAACTCGTGTGTTATGGAAAGAAGAAAATTTCTTTGCTGGCGTGCCAATGCAAACTCCTTTTGAAAGGCTTGTCGAGTTTTATAAATCCCGAAGACAAGGATAGCCAGAAAAACAATTCCCTCGCCTGCAACCATCATCCATTTTTTCTCAAATGTCGAAAAATCGCCATCAGGTAAAATCACGCTCTGACTACCATAAACAACTTTGTTAAGATCAATCAACAAATAAGCCCACCAGGAAAACTGCAACAAAACATAAATAACTAGGATGTAGAAAAAAAGTAGAGGTCGACTAAGCGATGGGGTTTTCATGAATACGAATATTGATTTTTAGAATACATTCAATGAACAAAATCCAAACATAGAAGTTTACACCTCTCAAGGTTCCAAACGGAAAATCAGAGTCCGGATCAATTCGCCAACATCAGAACTAATCCGCAATAAAAAAACACCCGAACCATCAATATTCAGTTCCATGGGAAAGACATTTTTACCCGATCTTATTGAGAGGCTGGTGGGTTCTTGTATTTGCCTGCCATTTAAGTCATATATTGAAGCATACACAAGAATGTCCCGAGATGATTCGAGTTCAACTTGGAATACATCCATAAATGGATTGGGGTTAACAGTTACTTGTGACAGTACCCCTAGATCCTCTAACGACCCGCAGATGTTGTAAAAAAAACAAGAGTCACCGTAAAAAAAACAGAAACTATTACTTGCCATAGCGTGAGCGCAGGAATCGAAATAAGTTCTTACTCCAGCCTTTTCCAAACAAACCAACAACTGGCTATCTCCTCTATATACTCCATCGCTACATCCTGTGTTCATAAATAGTCCACCAAAACCGGAGCTGGTTTTAAGGTAGGCCAAACCACCAGGCGAACCTACGCCTTCAATCCATTGAACCGGATCTGAAAATGGAAAAGAAACGGAACGGAGTTCAAATAAAGATCGGGGACCGGCAGTTGTACTAATCGTGAAAATTGTATCTACGAAATATTGCCCAGCTGGATGGATTCCAGAAAAAGGAGTGAAATCAAGTTGAACAATATCTCCTTGATTCAAAGAGAAGTCATACATCAGCAGCTCATTTGAAAAATCATTGGGCATAAAATAAACTTCCCGTGACACCGTATCCTCCCGGAGGTATCCGAAACGGCAAGGCACGAAACCAGTCCATAACTCCAGATTGTCTACAATTGTATAGTCGAATCCATTAATAACGGTATCCCCTACTGTTTCCAAACGACTGTACTGCGTTATCCATTGATAGTCGCATGTAGTTGCAACCGTTTGATCCGTTCTAACTGGAATCCAATTACCTGTATAATGCCACACATTGGAAACCGAATCAAGAATGGGGTGATAAGTTTGGGCGTTAGCCTTTGAAATCATACCAAGAAAAAAAAAGACAAGCAATGGTAGGCGCATGTTAAAGAGATTTTTCATTAAAGATAGGGCTTGACATTTCAAATTACAAACCTTTGATTTCCTTTTGCAGTTTTTGGGGCAACCCCTTTAATACCTGCTCATAAGAATGATCTATCCACTTCATGATAATATCTTTAGGAACAGTTCCATCCAAAATGATGGTATTCCACATTTTCTTGTTCATGTGAAAACCAGGAATAACGCAAGGGTATTCCTCACGAAGTACAATAGCCCATTCAGGATCACATTTTAAATTGATACGGTCAGGTTCGTTTAAGCTTGTCAAGCAAAACATCTTACCCATAACCTTGAAAACCAAGGTGTCGTTATCGAAAGGAAAGCCTTCTGAGGTGTACGCTTTCGACATACAATAAGATCGAATGACTTCAATATCCATAGAAAAAATAGTCAAGGACGCTAACCCCTTGCAGCCCATACAAAAATAGTCAAATGGCATTTATTATAAAACGGAAGAGCCACACACCTTTCAGGCAGCGACTCTTCCAACTGATGGATGGATGGAAACTGTATTAATAAATGGATGGAACTTGGTTATTCGTCGAATGTAGTTTCTAATGTTCCGCCATCCACTGTTCGGATGACATCCCATGCACCTGCCGCATTCAACTTTTCAATAACATAATAGTCAACTCCGGTGTCCCAAGCATTGTAGGGAGTCCACCATAGTTTGGACTTTAGATTATTATAATCATAATCGGATTGGAGAAAAATAGAAGAGCTTTGGTTACTCATCTCACCTGCCAATTCGCAATCAGTAATAATTTCAATACGATAATAATACTCGGTTTGATGCACTTCAGCATCTACATCGAGGTACATATGTGTGCCGGCAGGAACTCTAGCAACCTCTACAAAATTAGCATTCCCTTCAGAACGCAAAACTCTGTACTCTTTAACACGATCGGGTCGCAAAACCGGAGCTGCCCACTCGGTCATCACATCGGCATCATCTATAACAGTAGAGCGCACCACATCCACTTTTTGAGAAGCCAATATGTTGGCTGGTGTCGCTGCAGAGGTATCACTCCAAGAATAATAGCTGTTACCGCAAAGATCAGTCGCTCGAACACGATAAGAATACGGTGTTGGACATGGGAAATCAAGATCATCAAAAGTGGTAACAGTTCCAGGCAAGGAGGCTACATGCTCTATGATGCCAGAATTCAAATCCAATCGTTCTAACTCATATGTGGCAACTTGGCAACCACCGTATGGAGTCCATTCCACATGAATATTATTTGAATAGGAAGTAGCCTTGATATTTACCGTGGTATGTGCTACAAGGGCGGTCAATGGCAATATATAGGCGCAGCGATCTTCTGTTTGAACTTTGTATGTATATGTGTTCTCTAAAGTATTCAATCCATTATCCACATAAGAAGATACACTGCCTGGACCAATAATAGGATTGGTTGTGGTGGAATAAACCTGACTGAACATACCAGTATCGTTGTTTCTACGATAGATGCGGTAAGCACCAAAATCAGAAACCGATGTGTTTTGCCATGTTATTTCTACCGATTGGTCATCAACTACACTAACACTCAGGATCGGAGAGGCAGGAGGCGGCAAGGTATCAAAAACCTCAATGTAAGAAACATTGTAAACCGAATCAGAGCAGCCGAATTGATTTGTTACTACCAAAGAGGCATCATAGAAACCAGGATTGTTCAAAATTATTGAGGGATTGGGGATAGAAAAAGGTGTGCCTGCAACAACCCAATTGAATACCAATCCTGTTGCCGGAGTTGACTGATTAATCAAAGCGAATGAAGTTCCAGGGCATCCAGTATTTTGAGTAGAAGAGAACGAAGCAGTAGGAACTGGGTGTATTTGAACTGGGGCTGGCAAATGGAATGTGTCGCGACAACCAGCATCCGTGAGGGCTATTAGATATGCATCATAGTTGCCTGCAACATAAGTATGTTGGGGATTTGCATCATTCGAGAAAGAACCGTCGCCGAAATACCAAATCAAGGAATCTGCGTTAGCCGACAAATTAGAGAAAGCAATATTTGTTGGAGAACAACCAGTCCATGCAGATACGGTTGCATTGGCAATCGGAGTCAAATTAACATCAATATTCGCTGTGGTTGTATCTGAGCAACCTTCCTGGTTTGTTACCACAAGCGAAACAACATAGGAACCAGAATCAGCATAGGTAGCGGTGGGTGAAGCCATCGAAGATCCAGAACCATTGCCAAAAACCCAGCTGTAAGTTGGAGTAGACAATATACCCGACTGGTTGGTGAAAGTAACCGGAAACGGATTACAACCAATAATTCCACTAGTAGTAAACTGAGCTGATGGAGTTGGATTTACAACTATGGGCATTCCTAAATCAAATGTATCTGTACAACCCATGTTTGTTATGGCAACGAGCTGAACTTGGTATGTTCCAGGAACACTATATGAATAATTCGGTGTGGCCATGTTTGACATATCACCATTACCAAAACTCCAAACATATGAATCAGCATTCAATGAGTTGTTCATAAAAGTTATAGCGGTAGGATGACAACCGATCCAATTTGACGCAGTACCAAGTGCGGTAGGAGTAATATTTACATCAATGGTTGCAGTTGTTGAATCGGAACAGCCCTCCAAGTTTGTGACAACTAGGGTTACTGCATAAGAACCCGAATCGGAATAAATGGTTGATGGTGAAGAGGAATTGGAAGCTGAACCGTTTCCAAAAAACCAATTGTATGAGGGCGTTGAAAGCAAACTTGACTGGTTGGAAAATGCTACTGGAAATGGATTACATCCCACACTTCCACTCGTTGAAAACTGAGCAGATGGAGTTGGATTCACCACTACAGGATTAGGCAGCATCAATGTATCAGAGCACCCCATACTTGTGTATGCAATCAATTGAATCTGATAGGTGCCTGGATTGGCGTAGGTATAGGATGGCGTAATTGAATTAGATGTGTCTCCATTTCCAAAATCCCAGTGATAGGTATTGGCGTTTACTGAACTGTTCGTAAAGGTTACATTAACTGGATGACACCCTTCAATGGAGGATACAGTAGCCAGAGCCTGTGGCAATGGATAAATGGTTATTGGATTAGGTAGCGTATAGAATGAATTGCAACCTGTGCTGTTAGAGGTTATAAGGGTTACAGTATAACTACCCGAATCCTGGTATAGATGGGTTGGATTTTGCGCGATGGAGGTATAACCATCTCCAAAATTCCAAAACCATGAGGTGGCGCCAATTGAAAGGTCAACAAATTGAACCGCGGTATTGAAACAATTCACCGTATTGGCCATAGTGAATTCGGAGTAGGTTCCAGGAATTGTAACATAATCCACCTTGACCAATGTATCAGAACAACCTTCGGCAGAAAATGAAATGAGAGTTACGGTGTATACCCCTGGAAGATGATATATGTGAGATGGATTTTCATTTGTTGATGTGGTACCATCACCGAAGTCCCATTTCCACGAAACAGCTCCTACCGACTGATTCACAAACTGCACAACCGATGGGGCACAGGCAGCAGATGTTGGTGACATGAATTCACTTTCGGGAGCATTCACATCAATGAGATTTGGCATAACTGTTGTGGTAGTACAACCAGATGAAAGAGTACAGGTTAGGGTCACGGTAAAGTTTCCCTCGTTAACAAACAGGTGATTGGGGTTTTGCAGCGTCGATGTATATCCATCGCCAAAATCCCAAAAATAGGAAGCAGCATTTGTTGGCGTCGAGAAATTCACCATCAAAGGTCGACAACCTAAGGAGTCATTGAATTGTATGACAGGAATAACTGGCTCAATATTGGGTTTGGATCTGGTTTTTGTGCAACCATTAATATCCGTAATTGTCAATTTAACATTGGTAGTGGGAACAGTTGTGAATATATGAACCGGGTTTTGAACGGTGGAGGTATTTCCGTCTCCAAATTCCCAAAACCATGAAACCGGGTTTACGCTATTATCATTAAATGTAACCGTCATAGGCAAACATCCAGTGGCAGGATTGAAATTGAAAAACGCCTGGGCCTGGTTTGCCGTAATTGCATTGGTTTGAGTTACAGACCTAGTGCAACCATTCATAGTTGCACTCAATGTTACATCATACACCCCTGCAGCAGTAAATGCAACAGATGGATTCTCTTGGTTGGATGTTCCTGCAGCACCGAAACCCCATGAATATGTAGACGCACCAGTTGAATTATTGGTAAACTGTACATTAAATGGAACACAAGCGAAAGATGTATCAAAAGTGAAAGCAGGTTGTGGATCACCAATCGCGATTAAAGTTGGGTAATCAAACTCGTAAGAGCAACCATTGATATCAACAACCGATACAGAAACAGGATAAAATCCAGCGGAAGCATAAACATGCCGTGGCTGTAAATTTGTAGAGATGTTACCATCACCGAAATCCCAAACCGCTGAAATAAATTGAGAAACAGGACTTAAACCAAACTGCAAGGAATCGCCTGTGCATGCATCATTGTCGGATACAGTAATTGGATTTGGATGACCAAATGTAACCACTGCGGTCATACCCGATTCACAACCATCCACACCAGTAACATCCAACGAGATAACATAGGTTCCTGGCTGAGAATAAGTATGTGTTGGCTGTGCCAATGTTGATGTAGTGCCGTCGCCAAAATCCCAAACGAATGAACCTACAATGGGTGAACCAGTTGCTAAAGAAACAGTATAGGGTCCGCATGGAGTAGTTGTTATAGCTAGAATTGGGAAGGTGTCAGCCTCAACAACCTTAACGATGGCAAATGGATTGTAATTTCGGGAGCAACCACCAGCCATTGCTGTCTGTAATGAAACGGTATAAACACCTGCAGATGTGTAAGTATGTATAGGGCTTCTTACAGAAGAAGAACTCCCATCACCAAAGTCCCACGACCACCAATTGTTAGCTTGATTAGGTGCGGTGAAACCGATTACTCCGGGAGGCAAACAAACCATCATGGTATCTGGAACCACATAAGCAGCGGTATCAGTAACCACCTTGATGTATGCGTTTTTAATCAAAGTATCTTTGCATCCTGCAGAGGATGTCACCACCAACCTTACATTGTAATTTCCCGTTGAGCTGTATGTGTGTGATGGGTTTCTAAGTGTTGATGTGGTTCCATCACCAAACGACCAATCCCATGAAGTAGCCAATGGACTAGAGGAACCTGTGAAATTTACAGGGAGTGGTGCGCAACCCGTTGTTGGATTTCCGGTGAAAAATGCAGTGATATCATTAGCAGTCACCGAAATAGATTGTGAAGCAGTAGCTGAACATCCATTTGCAGATGTAGCCGTTAAAACCACATTGTAATTTCCGGTTGTGGTATATGTGGCATTGGGCGAAACAAGTCCAGTTGAACCACCATTGCCTAATGTCCACGAATAGGAATTTGCTCCTACAGTAGTATTTGTGAAATTGACTGTTACGGGCGAACAACCAACTGTATTGGCATAAGTAAATGAAGGAACTGGAGATGGATTAACTGAGATGAACGAAGGCATATTAACAGATGTAGTACATCCAGCAGTGTTGACAATCGTTAGTCCAACATCATAAGCACCTGTATTCAAGTAGGTGTGGCTCGGACTCTGCTGAGAAGAAGTACTGCCATCACCAAATGTCCAAAGCCATGATGCTACTCCGGTAGCATTGGATGTGAAGCTGGTTTGGAATGGAGCGCAACCGCTTGGGGTATTAACCGAAATTACAGGGGGCGCAGCGGGAATGATATCAATCAAGGACTGCTGTATAACGGTGTCAGTACATCCATTGGTTGATGTTACTATCAAAGTGACATCATACGAGCCATAGGCGTTAAAAGAAATTGCAGGGTTGATTTGACCGGATGTTGTTCCGTTTGAAAAGATCCATTGGTGATTGACAGCACCAATGGCAGCCGATGCAAATTGAAAAACCTGAGTGCTATCGCAGGCTGCAGTGTTGTTGACCGTGAATGATGCAACAGGGTCTGGGTTGATGGTGATGTATGCAACCCTTGTTTTAACTCTGGTACAACCATGATTGTTGGTTGCGATCAATTTCACGGTGTATACACCAGAAGCAGAATAGGTATGTGTGGGGTTTTGTTGGTTGGATGAGTTACCGTCTCCAAAATCCCAAGAATAGGTAGCTCCGTTAACCGTAAGGTTGGTAAAGCTAAAAGTATTTCCAGTTTGGCAGCCGGTGGTTGTGTTTACCGTGAAATCAGGAACAGGGCTGGGTGGAACGAAAATATAATCAACCTTGGTAAGTGTGTCCCGGCTTGAGCCATTAATTGCTATTAGCTCAACCGTGTAGGTACCTGGATTGGTATAAACAGTTGTGGGGTTTGGTAAGGTAGATGTATTACCATTACCGAAAATCCAATAATAAGATGTTGCGTTTGTGGAGAGGTTGTTAAAGTTGACTGTCAGTGGTTCACAACCAGTTGTTATATTGGCATTGAACAAAGCTGTTTGACCTAAGGCTTGGAGGGAGATCATCACCATGATCACCATCATTCCTGGAATTGCAGTCAGCTTCCGGATAGCTCCGAACCGTACTATATTTTCCATCAGTTTCCATTTTTTCAGTCTGACAAGCCAGTTCCATCCAAACCTGGCAGACCGGGGTTTTATTATTCAGGGGGTTATTTCACTTCACTATTGCCTTTGGCATAATTTGACTTACCGTCAACCAAACCTTGGTTGATGATGGTACCAGTTGCAGAGAACAACTGCAAGCCGTCATGGGTGATCTTCTTTACTCGGTAGTATGCAAATCCAGCGGGAGGAGTTGAGTCCATCCAGCTATAGAAAAGCTCCATATCGCTTGCAACACCTTCCTTTACACCTACAGACTCGAAGTTGGAGCCATCGTTTGATCTCTCAACAATATAAATGCAGTCGTTAGCCTCATTCTTGGCAGTCCAATTGACAAAGACCTTACCTGAATTGAAAATAGCAGTATAGTTATTGATGTTTGCTGTATTGTGTAATCCGGATTGCACCATTGGATTCGAAGAAGCCATTTGAGCATTGGCAACTAGACCGGTTGTGGCAACCACTGCCAATGTCGATAATGCGATGCGGATGTTTTTTGCAATTGATGTTTTCATTTTCTTGGTTTTTCTATTAAAGTATGTTTTGAGATAAGGGGCGTGTTTGAATTCAGCTTGGATTTCTTTCAGTGTTGTTTTTTTCAAATCCTTGCATGCGCTTTTAACGGAGCTTTTTTGCAGAAGGTTACATTTTTATGAAACCTTTAAATTATATACTGATTATCAGTGTTTTGATGGGTATAAAAAGCTGGCTTCAGATACCTTATTATAAGTATCAAAAATCTTGGACTCCTTTTCAAATTCGAATCGAAATGAAATGAAACCTTACACATACAGTTGCGTAGAAGACCCCAAATCATTGAGCAAAACATTACAAAAACATACCATGGACATCTTAAACAAGACCATCAAAAAACTTAGCGATGCGGAATATCAGGACCTGTTAATGCAGGTTTCAGGAAAGAAGAAGAATAAACCTTATATGGTACTTGAAACTACTAGACAAAGGGATGTTGAGGATTCAGAGATGATGGATCTGCTGCAGGTAAATTCGAGTGCATACTACACATTGAAATCGCGATTGAACTCAAAAATCGCAGCCATCCTGTCTAAAAATGTGCGTAATCCGATCAGCATCCTCATGGATGAGGTTACTCGTGTTCCGGCCCACCTTTACGGGTCAAACAAAGAATTTTCCATTCGTGCATTGAAAGAGTTGGAGAAGCAACTTATCGAATATGATTTGTCGTCTGAATTGATCGTGGTTTATAAAACATTGGCTCAGTTGCATATTTACAGCGAGGATTTTTCTCACTATGACAATCTTTATAAGAAGCATGTTGCTTTTTCGCTAGCGGTATCAAAAGCAGAGGGTCTTTACCACAAGTACATTATGAAGTGTGGAAAGTACCTGGCGAATCCCGAAACCGCCCTAATGGCGGAGATGGAGAATATCCGCAAGGAAATGTACAACATCTGCGACCTTTACGAATCGCATCGACTATTCGTCCTATACAATATTGTAAGCACCTATCACATGCTTATGAATGAAAAGGACCAGGAGAGTTTGCGTTCCAAGGAACTTGAAGTTGAAAAAACCTTGAACGAAATGAACCGTATCTTCAATAGATACAACCTGGATACATTTTATCAAAACATTAAGCCATTGACCGATTTGCTTTCATTCGAATACTACCAGAAAGCCGGCAACCAGATCAGGGCAAACCACTACCATGAGAGATCTTTGGAGCACATGGAGGAATTGACCCAAATGCATGCCATGTCTTTCCACCTCGCCAGGTTTATGGATGCGAAACTGGACAAATACATTGCGGATGGCAATCTGGATTCACTAACCCGTTTCGGTGAGAAGTTTGTAGCCGGATTGGATATAGACATGAATGAGACCTACCAATTCATCACTGCAAAAAAATACCTTGCCGCTTGCAAGTTTTATCAAAGAGATAACACCGGTGCCGCCAAAACTATAAACGATTTGAGGAACCGGCTTTCTATGAAATCCATCTCCAATACCGACATCGAATTGAAGTTGTTTCAAGCTTTGCAATATGCAATGATTGGCGAAGACGGGCTTTGTTCTCAAATCATATCAAGTCTCAAGCGCCAAATAAGGGACAACGACGACTCATTCGAAAATGCAAGAATCTTTATCAAAATTTTGAAAACAGCCATGAAGCCCGCTGATTTTAGGAAGAAGGTTAAAAGGATTGGGGAGCTTTGGTCAGAATTCAAAGAAATGAACCAAAACGACAAGCCCATGCTTCAATTCCTGAGTTTGGATGAGGCATCCATGAGAAAAATGGCAAATCCAATAAAAGAATAGTTATACTCAAATAGCCTCGAGGTACTTTTCGCTGAGAGGCTTATTGAGGTACTTGAAAACATGTGGGTTCATTGAAGCCCGGTTGATGTCATCAGGACTGATCGAAGATGATAATACTATCACCCTAGATTTGGCCTTGATGGCATCATCTATACTGGCAAAATCGGCCAAAAAGCCAAAGCCATCCTTTACTGGCATGTTCAAGTCCAAAAAAATGATATCCGGGATTTGATTGATATCGTTAGCAACTGTCTTTAAATACTCCAAAGCGGCGTCTGCGGAAAACTTAACCACCACATTTGATGAAAATCCGGAAGAAACAATGATTCTTTCGTTGATGAAATTATCAATTTCGTTATCATCAACTAAAAGAACGTGCTCAAAGCGGGCCATGACTAATTGTTTTCGAGCATTTTAGTGGTGATGGGCGGAATCGAACCGTCGACCTAAGGATTTTCAGTCCTGCGCTCTACCAACTGAGCTACATCACCTTCCATTATTTTGGAACGGGTGCAAAGGTAAGACATTTAAACGATTATTGAAACCCAAAAGCCAATTGCCGCAATTGAGCTTAATAATGAGCAAATTGGTGTGTAATTTTGGACAAAACAAACTTTGTGCAATTAGTAGTTGATGCAGGAAACACCCTAATTAAGTGTGCTTTATTCCATGAAGACCGAATCGTGGACAAAATACACCTCAAAGGCAAGTCGTTGTCTGGACTAGGCTCGTATCTCACATCATTGGAACCACCTGTGACGGACTGCATTTTATCTTGTGTTCGATCAGACGAGGAGGACCTCATAGAAACCATCCTCCATTCGGGAATTGGCAACATACTCCTAATGAGAAGTGGACTAGAATTGCCTATCAGGCTTTTTTATAAAACCCCCGAAACCCTTGGAACCGACAGGTTAGCCAATGCCTGCATGGCGGCAGCTCTGGGGATGCAAAAAAACATGCTCGTAGTGGACATAGGAACTTGTATTAAATACGACATAGTCTTGGATGGTCGCAACTATATGGGAGGCGCCATTTCTCCAGGACTAAAAATGAGATACAAAAGCCTAAGCAGTTTCACTGGAAAGCTTCCCTATTTGAAAAATACGAAACCCGAACTACCAGAATTACTAGGCATTTCCACAGAGGGGTCCATGAGATCGGGAGTCGAAAATGGAATGATTCATGAGATCAATGGTATGATCTCTGAATTTGAGATGCTGTTCGGTATCCAAGCTGTTATTCTAACTGGTGGAGACTCTTCAAGATTTCAGGAGCAAGTCAAAAAAAGTAGCATCTTTGTTGAACCTGATTTAACGATAAAAGGCCTTTACGAAATACTGAAAATCAATGCTTCCAAATAAATCTCCATTTTCTTGGATAAGTCAACAAGCGATATGCATGTTTTTTTTATTGTGTCCTATTGGAATATATGCCCAAAGTACGGTGAGTTCACCCTACTCCAGGTTTGGAATTGGTGATATTGTTCCTGAAGGATTCGCATCACAAATCGGTATGGCAGGAATAGGTGCTGGAGTTTACTCACCCCATTTCATCAACATTGCAAATCCAGCCTCATATATTGCCGATACCTCAACACTATTCGACATAGGATTAAAGGGTGAACGGAGAACTTTAAAAAGCCAAAGCGGTTCCAGTAAATTAGGTGGAGCTACTTTCTCTCATTTTGCATTGGCCTTTCCTATTAAAAAGCACAAAATCTCTGCTGCTTTCGGCCTCATACCCTACTCCACTGTTGGATATAATTTGGTGGATATCAAGAAAAAAGACAATATAGGAGATGTGCGTTATGAGTATGAAGGAAAAGGAGGATTCAACAGGCTTTTCGTGGGATCTGGATTAAAAATCAGTAAAAGATTAAATGCGGGTCTAAATGTCTCCTACCTTTTTGGAACCATAGACCAAATCAGAAATGTAGAGTACCCGTCAGGCCTTTTTTATTTCAATACACGGTATCTTAATGGCGTAACTGCTAGAGGGTTTTACTTGACTTATGGTCTTCAATACGACCTAGGAAACAGAGGCGGTCTGAACTGGAGAGCTGGATTGGCTGGATCGATTCCAACTAAGGTCAGTGCAGAAAACAACATTTTCTACTACAACTACTCAATATCCCCTGTATCGGGAGGTGAACTAGTAAAGGATTCCGTCTTAAACGAGCAAACAAACTTCGGATCAATTCGACTTCCTCAATATTTAAGGGGAGGAATAACTGTGTCCAAAGGCAAGAGTTGGTTATTGGGTGCAGATTTCACCTATTACGATTGGAAAAAACTTGATTATTTTGATGTCGAAGACCCGCTGGCAAACAACTATGTATTTTGTTTGGGAGCCGAAAAAAACTTTGAAAAAGCTGCCATCCGTACTGGGTTGAAATATGGTAAGTCCTACGTCCAGATTGATGAAAAAGATGTCAATGAATACGGAGTAACCTTCGGTCTAAGTTTGAAAAAGGGAGGTGTCAAAAGACCACCAACCATCATCAGCATGGGCCTGGAAATAGGTCAAAGGGGGAGTATAGACAAAACCGTAATTGAAGACTCATATATCAAATTGAACCTTGGCATTACCCTATCAGACATCTGGTTCATACAACCCCGTTACGACTAATCCAAAACGGATACCTTATTGGCCAAAACAACCAGTTTCAGATTTAACAACCAAAAAATGTCGTCCATGCCAACTAATAAGGATTTGACATTGTGGCGGTTTTTTATAGCTTTGTTTGGATGGCTACTCGTTTCCTGCGAAAATGATATAGAAAAGGTTAATCTGGTTACAACCAAACAAAACTTACCTATAGAATCTGCCTCAGGCTTAACCATTCATTACAGCGACTCCGCTGTTGTCAGAGTGAAGGTTAAGGCAAAAACTATGAATCGTTACACAGGAGACGACCCTTATACAGAACTGCCCGATGGAATCCGTGTGGAATTCTTTGATAAATTCAAAAAAACATCGACGACTCTTACCGCTTCAAGAGCAATAAAAAAAGAGAGGTCCCAAACCATGGAAGCCTTTGGAAATGTGGAAGTCGTTAATGTCAAAAACGAAAAATTGAACACGGAGCACCTCGTGTGGAACGAAATGACAAAAAAAATATCCAGTAACGAGTTTGTTAAAATAACAACGCCAGATAAAATCATTTACGGTAAGGGATTCGAATCAAATCAAGATTTCACGAACTATCGTATATTCAAGATCACAGGCACCATAAACATCAATAGGTATGAAAATACTTCGAATCCTTGAGATCTCTTGGTTGGCATTCGGCATAACCGGCGTAGGATTGGGCCTATATAGCTTTTTGACTACCGGTGCTGGCTCAGCCATCCTACCTCTCGCATTTTCATTGATAGCCTTCACCTTTTACTGGGTGAGAAGAAAGCAACGCATCGCATTTGAAAAACAAAAACAAGATAACTAAGAGTTGTCTGCGGCATCAATAAATGCTTGATTATTTGCCGTTTGCGTAGTATCTTCGCCCATTCATTTTTAGCTTTATTATGAGAGGCTAAAATGTAACATATACTTGTAAATCAATAACATAAATTAAAATGGCAGTAATTGGAAAGATTCGCGAAAGAGCCGGACTTCTTATCGGAATCGTAGGATTCAGCTTGGTCGCATTTATTCTGGGTGACCTTTTGACCACCAACAGTAGTTTTATCAGTGGCCAGGATACGAATG
>JBKCHO010000116.1:0-7759 GCA_046302815.1 Bacteroidota bacterium
CAAACTGGTTCTTAGTTACTTCCAATAACCATCTATTTTAACACCACCAAACGACTCCTTATGGGGTCGTTTTTTTTTATTCTGCGATTGAGGTGCGATAAAGGTTTACCGTTTGCCGATTTTGTCTTTTCTTTGAAATATGAATTCAGAAGAGCCATTGGAGACCAAATCGTTTTGGAGCGACTCTCGACTTGCGGGCGCTATACTTTTCCTGAGCGCCATTTTATCCATTGTTATCGCCAACTCCCCGTTGGCGCACAGCTTTCACCATCTTCTGGAAACACCGTTCGGCATATCGCTTGGCGGCTTGTTGGTTTCAAAATCCATTCACCATTGGATCAATGATGGCTTGATGGCCATATTCTTCTTCGTCGTTGGACTGGAGCTGAAGCGAGAGGTCATTGCTGGAGAACTGAGTGATCCGCGCAAAGCCATGTTACCAGTGGCCGCTGCACTTGGAGGTATGTTGTTTCCAGCTCTCATTTATGTAGGTTTCAACGGTGGAGGAGAAGGAGCAGAGGGTTGGGGTATACCTATGGCTACCGACATTGCCTTTGCATTGGGTGTTTTACACCTGCTCGGTAACAGAGTGCCTTTGTCTTTGAAAGTGTTTCTTACCGCTTTGGCTGTAGCCGATGACATAGGTGCGGTGTTGGTAATCGCATTCTTTTATACTTCCGACATCAATATGATGAGCCTGGGTGTTGCAGGTGTCATTCTCGTTTTGATGATGATTGCAAACCGCATGGGTGTGCGAAATACAACTTTCTATGCTGTATTCAGTATATGCGGACTATGGCTTTCATTCCTGATGTCAGGTGTGCATCCCACCATCGCTGCCGTACTGGCTGCATTCACCATTCCAGCCAATGTAAAACTGCCGGAAGTCGATTACATTCAAAAAATGGATAAGCTTATGGATGGATTCCGCGCTGCCATCCCCAATGGAAAGCCCACTGTTACGGAGGAGCAGCTTCATCTGCTGGAGGACATCAGAACAGCATCGAAGCACGCACTTACACCGCTTCAGCGATTGGAACACATGCTGCATCCTTTCGTGGCGCTGCTGATCATGCCCATTTTCGCCTTGTGCAATGCCGGGTTTGTTATCGGTTCCGATTTTGCCGAAGGTTTATTGCATCCGGTTTCAATAGGTTCCTTTGTGGGACTATTACTAGGAAAGTTTATCGGTGTGGCAGGAACCGTTTGGCTGTTTCAAAAAGCAGGTTGGTCACCGCTGCCTACCGGAATGAATCAACGGCATGTTATGGGAGCAGGGTTGTTGGCTGGAATCGGATTTACCATGTCGCTATTCGTGGCGGGACTCGCATTTCCTGGTGGACCGATGATGGAGCATGCCAAAATCGGTATTGTTTGCGGTTCGGTGGTTGCAGGTGTTGCCGGTTATTTCGTGCTGAAAGGAGCCGATCCTAAGGGAACAGCTTGATAATTTTTTCCGCCAATACCACCGAAATCTTCAAGTGCGATTCATGTGTCCACCCTGCGATGTGGGGCGATAGCACGGTTCGGTCGCTGTTGATGAGGTAGCGCAACGGTTCCGGCATTTTTGATGAATCGAGGTTTTCAAACGAAACACTCTCATACTCGATCACATCCAAGGCGGCACCCGTCACTTTACCCGATTTCATGGCTTCCACCAGCGCTGTCGTATCTACTACTTTTCCACGCGAAGTATTGATGAGACTGATCGCTTTCTTGAATTTAGATAGAAAATCACCATCCACCATGTAGCGCGTTTCTTCGGTAAGCGGTACATGTAGAGATAGGATATCACACTGCTCAAAAATTTCAGACAATGAAATCTGCTTCACCTTTGGAAACGAGTTTTTGTCGATACTCACATAAGGGTCGTAAGTGAGTATATTCATATCAAAACCCTGCAGCTTCCGTGCAAACGAGCTTCCTGTGTTTCCAAATCCGATGATGCCAATGGTTTTCCCTTCCAGTTCTGTTCCGCGGTTCTCTTCCCTAAGCCAAACACCATCCCGTACTTCTCGGTCGGCGCGTAAAAGGTGGTTTTTCAACATCAGCAACATGCCCAATGCCTGTTCGGCTACGGCGTTGCGATTGCCTTCAGGTGCATGGATGCATGCCACTTCTTTGGATTGGGCGCTTGCCACATCAATGTTTTCCATGCCTGCACCGGCTCTGGCAATGAATTTCAATCCGGAGGCTGCTTCCAAAAATGCGGAATCGATTTTGAATCGGCTTCGAATGACAATGCCTGCATGGTTGCTCCATTGCTGCATGATGTCTTCTTTCGACAACTCATAGGCATCCACGCAAGTGAACCCATGCTGCGTTAACGCACCCTGTAAAAAAGGATGAACCGTGTCGATGAACAATACGCTTCCTTTGGGATTGGTCATAGAAGTGTGCCACTCAATAGCATGGCCGCCATGCTAAAATAAATGATTAATCCGGTAACATCCACCAGTGTGGCGATGAATGGTGCAGATGATGTAGCGGGATCGGCCCCGAGCCGTTTCAATATCAGTGGAAGCATAGACCCCATCAAACTTCCCCAGAGAACCACACCGGTGAGTGAAAATCCGATGGTGAAGGCTACAGAGAGCCAGTGTGGGCCGTATACATCGGTGAAAGCGGTCCATGCTGCGATGCGGATAAAGCCAAGTGTTCCCAGCATGATGCCAAGGAACATGCCTGAAATCAATTCCCGGCGCATGATACGGTACCAATCGCGCGTGGTTACTTCACCGAGCGCCATGGCGCGGATGATCAGTGTGGCAGCTTGTGAACCGGAGTTGCCACCACTCGATACGATGAGTGGAATGAAAAGAGCCAATACCACGGCCTGTGCGATTTCATGTTCGAAAAAGGCCATAGCCGAAGCGGTGAGCAGCTCGCCGAAAAACAAAATTACCAACCATGGAGCCCTTTTGCCGATCATCTTCCAAACAGGTACATCCATATAGGGCTCTTCGAAGGCTTCAACACCCCCGAGCTTTTGAATATCTTCGGTGTCTTCCTTTTTCGCCAGCTCCAGGATGTCGTCGATGGTAACTATACCCAGCAACAAGCCGTTGGAATCGGTTACCGGGAGCGCTACGCGGTTGTTTTCGGTAAACACATTGATGGCCACTTCTTCGTCATCGGTTACCAAAAGTGCAATACGCTTGCCGTCCATCAACTCATACACCTTCGTGCCAAGTGGTGCCAAGAGTATCTCTCCGATTTTGATATCATCGATAAGCAAACCTTTTTCATCAACGATATACAGAATGTCTAGTGTTTCGCTGCTTTCACCGTTTTCACGGATGTGGTTGAGTACTGTTTGGACGCTCCAATCCTTTCCTATGGTGAAATATTCGGGCGTCATGAGTCGTCCTATGGAGTTCTCCGGATAGCCCAAAAGCGATAGTGCAACGGCCCGCTCTTTCTGGGTAAGTAGTTTGAGTAGTTTATTGAGCTGTTCCGATTCGAGTTCCTCGAGTAGGGCGGTGCGGTTATCCGCCGACATGTCGTTTAGGATGAGTGCCAGCAATCGGTTGGGTAGGATGTCAACCAAGCCTCGCTGATCACTGGTATCTAGGTTCTCGAAGGTTTGAAAAGCGCGTTCTCTATCGATGGCCATGAATACCACCAGCATGTCATCTGCGGACAGGTCTTGGCAAAGCATGGCTAGTTCGTCGGGGAGCCACGATTCCAACAACGACTTCAATCCCGCTTGGTTGCGGGACTCAAGTAATTCCTTGATGTCGGTGTTGTTCTTGATATTCTCCATGGCTCGATTGCACCCGGAGAGGCTTGCAATGATTTGAAGCGAATGACCGCCACAACCATTTATCGAAAGCCCCTCGTTTAGTTTTAGTTCAGAATGACTTATTCCCTCTTCGGGAAAGCTGCCTTATGCAAAGCCTTATTCCGACCATGCCTGTTCTACCCATTGGCGTCTCTCGACATTTCCGGGCAGCAGCCTTTGTTCATTCAGTAACCTCACCTAACAAGCCTCGAATGCTGCGCAAAGGTAGTTTTTTTTGGGATTGCATATCAATGGCGGGAAGAAGGATCCAGCGCATTGGTGAGTTCCACAAATGATGAGTAGTGCAGTTGCTCAGGGCGGCGATCTAAAAAAGGAATTTTTCCAGAGTCGGGGGGGAGCAGAGACTTGATTGAATTCCGTATGGTTTTCCGTCTTTGGTTGAATGCAGTCTTTACCACCTTCTTGAAAAAGACCTCATCACAACCTAATTTGTGGTTGGGTCTCAATCTCATTCGTATGACTCCGGAATCCACCTTTGGTGGAGGATCAAAAGAGGATGGTGGCACGGTGAAAAGGTATTCAATATCGTATCTGGCTTGTAGCAGCACGCTCAATATGCCATAATCTTTGTTGCCGGGAGGAGAGGCAATGCGCATGGCTACCTCTTTTTGAAACATGCCTACGAGTTCTGGTACCCTTTCAAACATGTCCAGCACCCGGAAGAGAATTTGAGAAGAAATGTTGTAGGGGAAATTACCTATCACAGCGAATGTGCCAGTTCCCATGAAATCCAAGTCGGCATTTAGGAAGTCGGCCAAATGGATGCGTCCTCTCAATTCTGGAAAGTGGGAGTGGAGGTAATCTACCGACCTTTCATCCACTTCTACGCAATGGAGGTTGGTAGCGCCCGATTCGAGGAGTGCGGCGGTGAGAATGCCTGTTCCTGGCCCTATCTCCAACACTAGACCCATAATAGATTCACTCGAGAGCGACTGGGCTATGGCCATAGAAGTTTCTCGGCTTTTGAGAAAATGTTGCCCGAGGGCTTTGAGTGGTTTGATGGCCGACATGTTCAAAATCCGTATTGGGGGTTGTCTTTGCTGAAATCCTCTTCCGTTAAGGCGGGATTCACGCGAAGGGATTTGAACTCCACTTGGCTGTAAAGGCCTTTTAAGTCGTAAATGAATTGTCTGATGGGAAGCATGGATTTTTTGTCAACATGCATCACAATTCGCCTGGCGAAGGTGTTGGGAATGGTCAGTACGGTTCCTGCAGATACATCGTTGAAACCTGAAATCTTGCGATTTAATTCAAGAATCATTTGGTCATTCACATGGAATTTTTTGGCTATGGATGTGATGTTTTCTCCCTTGTTGACTTTGTAATTGATAAAGCCGAATTCGTCATTGTCTATTTCCAGAATATAGTAATTGGACTCCGAAGTTATTTTCAATTTGCTGTAGAAGCGATCTTTTTCCGCATTCTCGTAATAGCGCATGATACTGTGTGCATGGGCAAATCCCATTTGTCTGATGGTGTAATGGTGGTGCTTTCGTATAAGCGGGTTGTCTGGAGATAAATTGAGATTGATGAATGGGAACCGGTTGGGGTTTATAAAAGCCTTGTTATCGTTCGCACCCTCAATATAAATCACTTCGGCACCTGAATCAGGCTTCACACATTTCAAGTAAACACGCATAGGCTTGGATGCTTGCAGTTTGACATGATGCATTCCTGAGTACATCTTGCCATAAACCCGCTCCTTCACTTCAATAGTGAATGTGGCCGTTTTTAAACTGACCATCGCTGACATCATCTTTAAGTAAATGTCTTTGGCCAATTCTTGTCCGTATGCCAACTGGGCATCGAATAATGGTATAAACAAGAGCACAAGTAGGCCTTTGCGCAAAAGCATGTTCAAACGGTTTCGAGCAGTGTTCTGAAGGCTGTGAATTTTTCGCCAAACTGATCCATGGCGTGTTTTTGCAATGCAGGGGCGAACTCATCCCGATAACGCAAATAATCATCCATGTTTTTGGCGGTGTATTGGATAGCAAAGGTGGTGCCACCCGAATCTTCATCTCCGATGAGTCTCAATATCCGGTTTTCAATAAACAAGCCGGTAGCCATAACATCAGGAATATGAGTTTCCTGCATCCATTGAAGCCATTCGTCTTTCACGGCATTGTCGATATTGACGGTTACATTGTAGATGATCATTCGGTTGTAGTTTGAGTTGTTAAAATTACCAAATGTAAGTCTTGCACCCAAGTGAATTTAAGATTCTGTTTTTTTTAAATGGGTACTGATGTAGCCAGCTACTTCCCGCATTGTCCATTACCAATCAAATTTGTAACATTGCGTAAACTACCCAACCCATGTTGAGAAAACTCCTTGCCCTATCCCTTCTAGTATCCTTCGCCATTGTCGCTTGCAAAAAAGACGACGCGGAAGAGCCCGCACCGGCACCTCCACCCAGCAGCGATTTGTGGGGGCAAGGAGTGAGCGCCTCGGTTTACGGAACGGTAACCGATGAAAACGGTGCTGCGGTTGCAGGAGCCACGGTGAACGCAGGTGGCATCTCCGCCACTACCGATGCGCAAGGGGTGTTTCGTATCAACGACTTCAATGCTTTCCAGAATTTGGGTTATGTGAAAGTAGCCAAGCAAGGCTACTTCCCCGGCTCGCGCAGCTTCGTGCCGTTGAGCGGTGGCAACAGGGTGAACATACGATTGCTTTCCAACACCCTCGATGGCACAGTAAGCTCTTCGAGTGGCGCTACCATAAACGATGCAAACTCAGCGGTAGAGATAACCCTTCCCGCCAATGGCATCATCAAAAACAACGCACCCTACAATGGCACGGTGCGGGTAGCCATTAGGCACATCGATACCCAGAGCGACAACTTCTCTGAGGAAATGCCGGGCAATTTGATAGGTGTACAACAAAACAACCAGAGTCGCGGATTGCAATCCTACGGCATGGTGGCGGCGGAGCTTACCGACAATGCCGGACAACCCCTGCAATTGGCGGCCAATCAAACAGCCACCGTCCGCTTCCCCATTGCTTCGCAACAATTGGCCACGGCACCAAATACCATTGACCTATGGTCGTTTGATGAGCAGAACGGATATTGGAAGCATGAGGGCACTGCCACCAAGCAGGGCAGCGAATATGTGGCACAGGTGAGCCATTTCTCATTTTGGAACTGCGACATACCTGGCGACTGGAGTACCCTACAAGGCACCATTACCAACACCAGTGGCCAGCCCATACCGGGCGCTACGGTAACCCTCAACAGCCAATCGAGCGGCACGGCATCGGACTACACCAATGCGCAAGGGCAATTCAGCGGCTGGGTGCCTGCAGGCCAAAGCTTCACTATGACCGTACAAGTATCATGCGGTGGTAACAACATTACGGTTCTTACCCAAAGCGTAGGACCCTATAGCACCAACACCACGCTCAATCCCATTGCGGTAACCGTACCAGGAGCTACGCAAGTAACCGGCACGCTGGTGTGCAATGGCAACCCGGTAACCAATGGCTATGTGCTTGCCAACGGACAAGTGCATTTTGCAAATGCGGCGGGCCAGTTCTCATTCTCGACCTGCGGCAGCGGAGTCATGCTTTCCCCGTATGGTACCAACCCTTTCACGGCTGGATCGCCTGTGCAGATACCTGCCAATGGAAATGTGGGCAATGTGACGGTTTGCAGTGGCGGAGGAGGAACTGGCACGGTAACGGACATCGACGGCAACACCTATAATACGGTACAGATAGGCACGCAGGAATGGCTGCAGGAGAACCTGAAAACCACCAAGTACAAAAATGGTGATGCGATACCCACAGGTTTGAACAACACCCAATGGCAAAGCACCACCCAAGGTGCATGGGCTTATTACAACGACAGCAGCCAGTACAACAACCCATACGGCAAGCTGTACAACTGGTATGCAGTGGCAGACCCCAGGGGTGTATGCCCAACTGGTTGGCATGTGCCTACCCACAGAG
>JBKCHO010000117.1:0-8091 GCA_046302815.1 Bacteroidota bacterium
GTCTTCGATTTGCTTAACTCTAAGAAGCTTCATCAATATGAGGTCGGTGATGGAGCTTACACGCATCTTACGCCAAGCTTCGCCGTAATCATGGTTCTTGTCCTCCATCAGTGACTTAGCCGCAGAAACATGTTTATCGAAAAGTACGGCAGACTCCTCCGAACTGATATCTGGACGGTTGGTAACACCAAGTTCGAGTTGAATTAACGCGATTACAGCATAGTTGAGGATACCTTTGAATTCATCTACAATACTTTCATCCACTCTCTGGGAGCCTTTCTCTTCGATGCTTCTGATCCGCTGGGCCTTGATGAACATTTGATCGGTGATGGAACTAAGCCTGAGAATCCTCCATGCACTACCATAGTCTTTCATCTTGGCACTAAATATATATTTGCATCCGGCTACGGCCTTGTCGAATTGGGCTGATGTTAAACCCTGCTTTTTATCCATTATTAGCTGTGTTTCCATTTGTTACGGTTTTGGCAGGAATTCAGGCCTGAAAATTAGGTTAAAGAAAATGTATTTTAAATGAACATGAAAGAGTCTGTCGATTCCGTTTTCAACACCCACCATGTAATAAACTGCAAAGGGCAATTACTAGACTTAAGCTACCCACGGGTTATGGGCATTTTGAATGTGACTCCCGATTCGTTTTTCGATGGTGGCAAATTTACCGATTCAAAGGCCATTCTTAAAAGGACTGGCTCGATGATTAAGGAGGGAGCTGATATCATTGATGTAGGAGGGCAAACATCCAAGCCTGGTGCCAAAACAATAGGTATCAAAACGGAGTTACGGCGGGTACTTCCAGCAATAAAAGCTATTAAAGATAAGTTTCCAAATCAACTCATTTCAATCGACACCTATCATGCTGAGGTAGCCTATTGGGCTGTTGAGGCAGGAGCCTCCATGGTTAATGACATTTCGGGGGGAAATATGGACAAAACTATGTTAAGGACTGTTGGTAAGCTTAATGTCCCCTATGTTTTGATGCACATGCAAGGAACACCAAGCACCATGCAACAAAGTCCAAAATACAAGAACTTAATGCTCGAAATATTGAACTATTTGCAAAAACGATTGATTTTGGCCAAGAAATCAGGCATCAAGGATATCATCGTTGATCCGGGTTTCGGCTTTGGGAAAACATTGGATCACAATTATGAGTTGCTTCGTGAGCTTGATTCCGTTAAGACCCTTGGTTGTCCGATATTGGTTGGGCTATCGAGAAAATCAATGATTTACAAACATCTGAATATCAGTTCAAAAGATGCCCTAAATGGAACAACAGCATTAAACATGGTTGCCTTAAAAAACGGAGCCAAAATTCTAAGGGTACATGATGTTAGGGAGGCGCGTGAAACCGTTTGCTTGTTCAATAAAATATACCTCCAGTAAACTTCCTGAGCCAAATTGGCTTAGAACTTGGTCAACAGGCTTTGATTCAAACTTTCGTGTGTTGAATTTTGTTAAGTCAATTATCACCAAATTTGTAAAAAATCAAATAATATGATATTGACAAATACGCGGATTGCCACTTTGGTTATCGGTTTTATTGGAGTTTCATTCTTGGTTTCGTTTGTGAGGAGCGATGATGGAATTGCTGGTAAAACGGGAAGTCCAGGAGAACAGACTTGCACTGGATGTCATACTGGCAACCCATTGAATGCTTCTGGAGGATCAGTAGTTATCAGTGCACCAGCCTTAGCCAATGGCCAGTACTTTCCAGGTGCCACTTATCCCATCAGTGTTACCGTATCGAGAAATGGGGCGGCAATTTTTGGATTTGGCTTTGAAGCGCTGAGGTCTACTGGTGCCAATGCTGGAACACTTTCCATAACCAACCCATCACAAACACAACTTAAATCAGTTACCATAGCAGGCAACTCTCGTACCAATGTGGTTCATCAATTGAACGCTGGTGCGACTTCTGCAGGAACAAAAACCTTCAGTTTCAATTGGACTGCACCTGCATCTGGCACTGGTACTGTAACATTTTATGCAGCTGGAAATGCAACCAATGGCGGCGGCACCACAGCAGGGGATTTTGTTTATACTACATCCCTCACCCTTACTGAATCGGCCACTGGAATCAATGAAAACAATGATGTAATATCGTCCATTACCGTTTATCCTAATCCTGTTTCGGAAATGGTCAATATTGGTCTCGAGCTATCCAAGAACACAGATGTGAAAATCCGCATCTACTCTGTTGATGGAAAACTAGTAGATGAACCAATCACCGAAAAGCTTACTTCTGGAACGCACCGTCTCGAATTTTCGGCACCAACGGTCAAAGGCGTTTATTGGATGGAGCTGGAACACTCATCCGGTAAATCCACAGAAAAGATAATTGTCCTTTAAGAAATCCTGAAAGTTCGGGTTCAAATATCTACCCGCCTGAAGTGTTCAGGATCGATGATGCCAATGGATGATGATTTGGCTCGAGGTTTGGTAAAAAAGTTGATGACGCGAGTCCCAAAAACTTTAATTCCATAAGGGACATATTTTCTGATCATCATTCGCAATATCCCGCCTGCAGCAGCCGCATCATTGTTCTCAAGTGCCTCATGCCTTTCCCAAGTAGCAGTATAATCGCTCTGCTGGGGAGTGATTGCGAAAACATCCTTTTGTGCGATTTTCTCTGCGATATACCGCATAGTGATAGGTTTATTGTTAACCAACATCACCCTAGACTTCACATTTTTGGGATCTGGAACCTCAAACCATTCCTGATCTTTGCTGTTTTCAGCATCTGCGGAAAGCAACAATTGCCGTACCCTAAAACCATTTTCCTCAGAAAATACCCGATAAATCAACTCAGGGCTAAATTGATAGAAACCGTGACCCATTTGATTGTTTGCAGGAGTAACTCCCAAGAAGAAACCACCTACTTTTATTGCGTCCATACAGGTTTTTATGGCTACGGGGAAATTGAAGATGTGTTCAATAGTTCCACCGTCGAGTATACAGGTGAATCGCTGGTTCAAACCTGAGGGATTCGGCTTGTTCAAATCAGCTATAATAGTTGCTCCTTCATAATCGGAGTAGTCAATGCTATCAATAGAATTAGCGCCTAAGGTTTCAAAAAGAGGTTCCGAATAATCGTCCTTAAAATGAAGCTGGTTCGATTTCTTCATATCGAATCCGAACTTAGAAATACAAGCATCAATATCAGAATGCGCAGCATAGAGCACCTGACGACCAAGCATAGCCGTGTTGGTAAAATCTACGCCTGATTTCTTTGCGTGAAACAGGAAAACGGTGTCGTGTTTGGTAATCCCCATCTTTTAGTCCGATTGAGGGACTAAAGTAGAAATAAATGGGAAATCTATAAAAAAGTGGAGCAACTAAGCTTCAACTTGAGAGGGAGCGTATTCTGGAACAAGTAACTTCAAATTCCCAACAATACACTCCCTATCCGATGTCGTAAGACAGTCTTGTAATCCTGTAATACCACCCTTTATCAAATCCAAATCCAGTCCATTTACTTTGGCTATGAAAATCTTAGGATGATGTGTTTGAACGGTATTCTCGGAATCGGCTAAAATTTCTTCATAAAGCTTTTCACCCGGCCTCAAGCCTGTAAATACGATTGGAATATCCCGATTGGGCTCTAATCCGCTCAACATGATCATACGACTCGCAAGATCCACAATCCGAATAGGCTTACCCATATCAAATACATAGATCTCTCCACCTCTTCCCATAGATGCGGCCTCCAAAACCAGTTGACAAGCTTCGGATATAGTCATAAAGTACCGGGTGATGTCAGGATGTGTGATGGTAATGGGCCTGCGTTGTTTAATCAACTGTTGGAACCTTGGAATGACGGAGCCATTTGAGCCCATCACATTTCCAAAACGAGTAGTAACAAAGGTTGTATCCGAATAGCTGTTAAGTGACTGCACATACATTTCAGCAAGCCTCTTGGAGGCTCCCATGATGCTAGTCGGGTTTACAGCCTTGTCGGTTGAGATAAATACAAATCTGGACACCCGATATTCGTGGGAAAGATCGGCGAGCAATCGGGTTCCCAACACATTGGTCCAGACCGCCTCGGCAGCATTAAGTTCTACCATTGGAACATGCTTGTAAGCTGCAGCGTGAAAAACGACTTCCGGAGCATATTCCTCGAAAACATAACGCATCCGCTTTTCATTCCGAATATTGGCTAGGACAAATTCGCATTGGCTGTGAACACCCTTGTCATGGAACTCCAATTGCAAATCATGGAGTGCGGTTTCGGCGGCATCCAACAACACAAGTCTAGAAGGACCGAATTCTGAAACCTGTCGAGCGATTTCAGAACCAATGGATCCTGCGGCGCCGGTGATAAGAACAGTTTTGCCACGGATGAAGTTGCTGATTTTCCAGAAATCCAATTTAATTGGATCTCTTTCCAGTAATTCCTCAATATCGAGTGTTCTGATTTGCGATGCGCTGATGTTTCCGTTAATCCATTGCGATGCATTTGGAATTCGAAGCACCAATTTCTTTGAGGCCAAGGCGAGATCAACAACTTGCTGAAGTCTTTCTTTTGAGATTTCCTTGTCGGATATGAAAACACATTTCACATCGTTTTTGGTCAACAAGTATTGTAGGTCGGATAGCCCATTGTAAACGCGGGTGCCGGCAATCGATTTGCCATATATACCTCGCTCATCGTCGATAAAACCTACTACCCTATAACCAAGGGATGGGTCATAATTAAGTGCCCTAGTGGCAACTATAGAGGATTCCGTTACTCCAAAGACCAGAGCACCTTTACCAGGTTTCATTGCCAACTTTGCACGATACCCCCATATGTATTTCACAACAACCCTAGTTGAGGTTAGAGCTACAATATTCAAGCAAAGATCCATGATCAACACACTAAAAGGTACCAATAGGATACCACCGGATTGATAAAAAATCACATTTGTTAGGCCAAATATGGATGAACCTGCAAAGGCAACCATACTCATTTTTACTATATCTGCAACAGCGGTGTGTCTCACAGAACCCATATAGGATTTGAAAAGCACCATGCAGCAAATCCTGATGAATATCAACAGCTCCAGGTTCAATACAATTTGATCGGTGATGCCCTCAGGTAAAACGAAGTTAAACCGGAGTAAATACGCCAACAATAAAGACCCTGCTGCGATGAGAATATCACCGAACAGGATGATGATGCGAGGCGTATTAAGTGATTTGGTAAACACGGTTATTCAGGTATTCTGGTGCGAAACTAATTACGCATCCATTGTTTCAGGGTTACACCTAATATAAGTTTTGAAGACCCGTTTGTCAATTAAATACATTGAAAAACAATACATTGTAGATATAATTGTACAAACATCAATTCGGTTTGTAGCTGAAGTTTTTCAAAACAGCATTATTAACCTCATCAAGTGACTTTCCCTCGATGAACAGCTTACTCCATATTTCTACCATACCAAAAAGTGAGCGATGATAATTGTCCAAGCCGTGGAAAAAATTGTCCAAGCCAGCAGTATCCAAGCCCAAGGTACTGGCCAAAAAGCCATTTTTAAAAAATTCATGATCCGTACTCAAGAGGTGCAAACCCTGCACAGGAAATCCCTTTTTTTCACCAAAGGTGATTTTTGAAGGTAGATATCTGGACGCCACCAGTCGGACTAAATGCTTGCCGGATTGAAAAGGATGCTTCCAGCTTGTCAGATTGGTAACAAACGATACTTTGTGTTTATGGGGAAGATTCATAGCAAATTGAACAACACGCTCGTCCAGGAAGGGGAACCTTGACTCGATGGAGTGCATCATGCCCATACGATCGTTGCGCCAAAGCAAAGACAAAAGGTGTGATTTCATCATCACTGCAGTTTGGAGATGCTCAGATCGTTCGTCTTCCGATAAGAAGGAATACGCATCCGACTCATCCAATTGGAGCCAATCCATAAAAACACCTTCTGAGGAATTGCGGATCATGTTTTGAAGTGAAATACCGAAGTTTTTTTTCTCCTTGAACCGTTTAAATCCAGGCAGTTTTGAATACAAATAGTCCAACAATCTATAAGGCGCAGACAACAAAGAATCCACGCCTCCTCCAACCAAATGTGGATATCCGATAAACAGTTCATCAGATCCTTCTCCGGTAAGAACAGCCTTAGTGGACATTTGTTGGGCTAATCGGGCAAGACCAGACAACGGCATAGCATTGAAATGTACAACCAGCGGAGATTCATAGTGCCAAGTTGTTGACACCAATTCTCCGATGCATTGATTATCACGATAAGTCGAAAACAATAAGTTAGAACCGATTGCCTTGGCATTCAAACGGGCATGAAAGGCCTCCGATTGATGACCATCTACATCAGAACTAAAAAGCTTTATCTCCGGATTGGAGTATTTTCCATAGTAGCTGATCAGTCCCGAATCGACTCCTCCACTCATAAATGAGCCAGCGGGTATATCCCCCATCCCCATATCATCAACCGCTTGACGCAATAAACCATCCAATTGATAAACCAAATCGGATTGATTCATACGATTCAATTCTCTATAAGTCGTTTCATCAACATAGTCGGTTATTGAAAAGTAGCGAATCAATTCAATTGTTCCGTTTTTGAAATGGAGATAATGACCAGGTGGCACCTGATAAATTCCTTGCCAAGCTGTACCATGTCCATCCCGTTCCAACCCACCCATGACCGAATAAACGGCTTTGAATTCATTAATTGGTTGCTGTAAGACAGCTAAAATTGATTTCAACTCGGATGCGAAAATCAATTCACGAGTAGGTGTAATCGCATAAAAAAGCGGCTTTATGCCGAAACGATCGCGAACCAAATAGGTTTCTCCGTTCGATTGATTATGCCAACAAAACGCAAACATACCTCTAACACTTTTCAGTGTTGTGTCCAGTCCGAATGCATACAGCGCATTGAATAACACTTCCGTATCGGAATGAGAAATAAATGGCCTGTCGCTTAAATCTTTTTTGAGCTCTTGGTAATTATAAATCTCTCCATTGTAGGATAGTACTAAACCATCAGAAGTAAATGGTTGAGCTGCAGCAGATGTGCTATCAAGTATGCTGAGCCGAACATGACCAATGGTTCCAAAGGAAGATTCAACTATACCCTCGCCATCTGGACCACGGTGGCGAATCAAGTCTAGCATCTTTTGGACCTCAGACTTACGAGATTGAATTTGCTGGGAGGAGAGAATTCCTGCGATTCCACACATAAAAAGTAGTTTAGAAGGGTTTACCTTCCTGTGAGCTGGCTTGACCTCCTAAGAAGTACAATCCGTAAAAGGAAGAAAAGGAAGAATAAGAAAAGAAAAGACAATATCACATATCTAATATCGGTCAATACTGAAATGAAGTATGTAAATGCCAATTGAAAAAACGCATAAATTAAAGAAACCAATAAATGATGATTCGTATAGGTTGGGGTGATGATCTGATATAGATGAAATCGATGGCTTTGAAATATATTCTCCCGATGCATTAGCCGATGCAAGATAGTGGTCAAGGAGTCAATCATGAATATGGAAACGGGTATTAGTAAATAAGCTGAAAACATGAAGCCATTCATAACGGGATTAAAAGTCGTATATAAATGCAATAGGCCTCCAATCAAAAGAAATGAAACTGATAAACTGCCAACATCTCCTGAAAACACTTTCGCCTTAATTCTGAAGTTGAAAAATAAAAATGAGATCAAACTCAAAAACAAAACAAAATAAGCCGATACTGTATTGAATTCAATAAGTCCAGATTTAAAAAACAAATAAAAAACAGTCAATGCATTTAGACCCAAAATACCATTAATGCCATCCATAAAATTGAATACATTGATCAGATAGGTAATCATCAAAATCAAAATAAAATCCCAAGCTATGCAATAAATATTGAAAAGATAAAAAAAAAAAGCAATCAGCAATACAGAAACGAATTGAATAAACAATCGAATAAAACTCGAAAGTCCATTAATGTCATCCCACAAACCGATTATCATCAACAAAAGCAAACCTAAATTAAACGCATTGAAAAAAGATCCTTCGATGGCTGATACAATCAACCACCCCAAACCGAAAACAATCCCCCCACCCCTAACG
>JBKCHO010000118.1:0-11600 GCA_046302815.1 Bacteroidota bacterium
GAAAAGGAGGATGATTGGGATCTGGTGAATTTGGAATTATTGAGATCACTTGCAAAATAAACCGAACCATGTTTGATATGCTTGGAAAACTTGGCCAAATGAAAAAGGCCATGGAGGAGGTTAAAAGCCGACTCGAACATATAACCGTATTGGGTGAAGCTGGAGAAGGTCATGTTAAAGTGACCATGAATGGCAACATGAAAACCACCAAGGTGGAAATCCATGATCGTTTGATGGACCCATCAAGAAAGGAAGAATTGGAGGAGTTGCTTGAAATCGCCAATAATAGAGCCTTGGATCAGGCGAGAAGCGTGATGGAGTCGGAGATGAAAGCCGTAGGCCAAGGTTTTCTGCCACCGGGATTCCCAGGATTAGGTTAATCCACGAAAATCTCCAATCCATCGTACGCGCACCTAACATGTGGTGGCAACAATGCATCCACATCCACACACTTACCCAATTGATGGGAAATGTGGGTCAGAAAGGCTTTGGATGGATTAACTCGATCAATGATTTGCAAGGCCTCTTCCAAGTTGAAATGAGATACATGTTTTTCGTGCCTTAAAGCGTTTATTACGAGCACATCCGATCCATGCATCAACTCAAAAGTTTTTTCAGGTATATGGTTTGCATCGGTAACATAGGAAAAACCACCAACCCGAAAAGCAGTTACAGGCAACCTATAATGCATCACAGGCATGGGTATGAAATCCAAATCACCTACGGCAAATGGCCTGTCCTCGATTCTGTGAAGATTGATTTCGGGCACGCCAGGGTATTTCAAATCCTCAAAGACATAAGGAAACTCCCTTCGAAGTGAGTCTTCCACTTGCTTGGTAGCATAAACATCAACCTTGCATTGATTTACATAGTTGAACGCGCGAATATCATCCATACCAGCAATGTGATCTTTGTGCTCGTGCGTGAAAAGCAAACCAGAAAGTTTCTTGACCCTATTGGTCAACATCTGTTGTCTGAAATCGGGACCGGAATCTATTACAACCGTAGTATCATTTGACTCGATTAAAATCGAGCTTCGTAAGCGTTTGTCTTTGGTGTCGGTGGAATTACAAACAGCGCAAAGGCATGCGATTATAGGTACGCCTTGTGAAGTGCCGGTTCCAAGAAAAACAATTCTCACCTAAGCCACTTCAAGTGATTGCTGTTGAGCGAGCAAAGGTTTTATCTGCTCGTATTTCTCTCCTGAAAGTAAACCCTGGCTTCCCAGTTGACGGATGATTTCCATCATGGAGCTGACCCTGCTTTCGAGAACGGTGAATTTATTCAAGACAACCAATTTTCTATCTTCAATGATGCAAAAGCCGGATTTGAAGTTGCCTTTCTCATAGCGAACCTTGTAACCATTTTCCTCAAAAACATCCTCAAGCTTGGTTTGCAGCTGTGCGTTATATTTCAACATAGTTTGATGAATCCTTATTCTATTACAAAAATAACCTTTAATGATCATAAATACATTGGAAAATCTAGCAACAATGCCCGTATTTTAACAAAACCGCAACAATCTAATAATGAGCAGTTAGAACACCTCAGATGCTTGTTCGATTGAGGAAAAATGCGTTCCTTTGCACTCTGAAACACAAGATGTTCTATTTGTAATACGACTTGCAAAGCCATCTGAAAAACAAGATTTTAAATGAAAATCGGTATACCCAAAGAAACCAAGGAGCGCGAGACCCGTGTTGCCTTAACTCCAGAAGTGGTCAAAACATTAGTATCCAAAGGATACCAAGTTCTTGTTGAGTCGGGAGCGGGCGCCGGCTCATCATTTCCAGACGAATCCTATGTATCCGCAGGAGCTGAAATCACTTCACAGTCGGTTCAGGTTTATACGACTTCGGATGTAGTTTTAAAAGTAAACGCCCCGACAGCAGCCGAGATCGCATCCATGCCCAAAGGGAAGGTTTTAATCAGTTTCATGTGGGCAGCAACCAACAGAGAGTTGGTTAGTGCCTGTGCCAATGCCGGTATCAGCGCATTTTCCATGGATGCCATTCCCCGTATTTCAAGAGCCCAAAAAATGGATGCTCTCTCCTCCCAAAGCAATCTAGCAGGATACAAAACAGTATTGCTGGGAGCAAATGCCCTTGGTAAAATATTCCCATTAATGATGACTGCCGCAGGGACGATCAAACCGTGCAAAGTGGTAATAATGGGGGCAGGTGTGGCAGGACTACAAGCCATAGCAACTGCGAAACGACTCGGAGCGGTTGTATGGGTTTCAGATATCCGGCCAGAAACCAAAGAACAAGTTGAGTCGCTTGGTGGAAAATTTATCGAGGTGCAAGCCGATGAAAGCATCAAAACCGAAGGCGGTTATGTAAAAGCCGTTTCTGAGGAATTCTTAAAAAAGCAACAAGCCGTCATCGGGAAACATGTGGCAGAGTCCGATTTGGTCATCACCACAGCATTGATACCCGGCAAAAAAGCTCCTGTATTGATCACAGAAGACATGGTGAAAAGCATGAAGCCCGGTTCTGTTATAGTAGACATGGCCGTTGAGCAGGGAGGAAATTGTCCGCTAAGTGAATTGAATAAATCCGTGGTAAAGCACGGCGTTACAATCATCGGTGAATCTAATCTACCCGGACTTCTACCAACAAACGCATCAGAGTTATACGCTAAAAACATACAAACCTTTTTGGAACACCTTTCGGATAAGAATGGATTTAAATTCGATTTCCAGGAAGAGATCACCAAAGGTTCCGTGATCACACATGATGGACAAATCATGCAAGAACAATTGAAAAACTGATATCAGCATAAAAATGGAAAATATTATATCATTTGTCGGAGAACACAAAGAAATCCTGTATTTTATTATTCTGTCCGTATTTGTGGGAATTGAAGTAATTGGGCGTGTTCCCACTGTTTTACACACACCACTTATGAGTGGGGCCAACGCTATACATGGAGTTGTAATCGTTGGAGCCATTATAGTCATGCTTGACGCTGACTCAAATAACATTCCAGCCTTGGCACTCGGATTCATCGCCGTTGTGCTGGGCACCTTGAATGTGGTAGGAGGATTCGTCGTTACAGACCGAATGCTGGAAATGTTCAAGAAGAAAAAGTGATTCGCCCTTTTCAAAAACATCTACACTGAAAACCATGGAACAAAACATACTGGAAATCTGCTACCTGTTGGCATCGGTCACTTTCATCGTTGGCCTCAAATACATGAGCAACCCCAAAACGGCAAGAATGGGAAACCTGCTTGCAGCTGCAGGTATGACAGCCGCCATCATCGGCACCATCTTCCTCTACGACAATGAAAACGGTTTAACCACAAGGGATACTACCAAAACAGTTTTGATTTTCGCTGCTATTGCAGTTGGAACCATCATCGGATGGCTAACCGCTGTAAAAGTCAAAATGACCAAAATGCCTGAATTGGTATCCATGTTCAATGGAATGGGTGGTGCATGCGCCGCTTTGATTGGTCTCATGGAGTTTGGACACAACGCTGGAAATATTGGTTCGGTTACTGCTGTGATTCTAGGTATGATCATCGGAAGCGTATCCTTCTCGGGAAGTGTGATAGCTTATCTCAAGTTGAACGGCTCTATGTCTAAACCGATTCGACTTCCCTCCTACAATATCATCAACACCATACTTATGATTGGCATGTTGCTCTTTGGTGTGTTTATGATTTTCAATGGCACGCCTGAAGACCATGTATTGCTCTATGCCCTGTTTGCAGTGGCCCTCCTCTACGGCGTGATGTTTGTAATCCCTATTGGCGGCGCAGATATGCCTGTGGTTATTTCCTTACTGAATTCATTCACTGGATTGGCAGCTGCATTTGGGGGTTTCCTTTACGACAACAAGGTGATGCTTACGGGAGGAATTTTGGTGGGATCTGCAGGAACCCTGCTTACCATTGTAATGTGTAAGGCAATGAACCGTCCACTATTCAATGTCATATTCGGCGCCTTTGGAGAAGGTGCTGCTACAGGTGCCGGCGCATCAACAACAGGCAGTATTAAGGATATTTCTGTCAGCGACAGTGCTGTGCTACTCAACTATTCCAAAAAGGTTATTATCGTGCCTGGCTACGGACTTGCAGTTGCGCAAGCTCAGCATGTGATCCATGAATTGGAAGAATTGCTTGAGGACCGAGGTGTTGAGGTAAAATATGCCATTCATCCTGTAGCGGGACGAATGCCAGGCCACATGAATGTACTGCTTGCAGAGTCCAATGTAGATTACGGGAAATTGTTAGAGATGGAAGAAATCAATCCCGAATTCTCCAATACGGATGTGGTCATTGTTGTTGGAGCAAACGATGTTGTAAATCCAGCCGCCAAAAACGATCCTTCTTCTCCCATTTATGGCATGCCGATCCTGGATGTCGAAAACGCCAAGCATATCATCATCAACAAAAGATCCATGAGTGCGGGTTACGCTGGTATCGACAATCCACTTTTCTACGACCCGAAAACAAGTATGCTGTTTGGTGATGCAAAGGATGTGCTAACCAAGTTGGTCAATGAATTGAAATCCATGTAACATTCAAATATTGTTAAAATCTACAAAGCCGGACAATACTTTCCGGCTTTTTTTTCGATAAATTGGTGGTGCAATCGAAGACATGACTCAAAGTCAATCCCCAAAAATCAAAGCCATGATCAGCCTCTTGGATGATCCTGATATGGAAGTGTTCCAGCAAATCAGTTCGGAGCTAATATCACTGGGTCGGGATGTGGTTCCTATGTTGGAAGAGGCTTGGGAAACATCATTCGATCCGATCATGCAGGAGCGAATTGAAAACATCATACATAAAATACAATTCGACGGAGTCAAAGATGAACTTCGAAGTTGGGCATTGCATGACAGCGAAGACCTTCTGAATGGCGCATTACTTGTAGCGAGATACCAATATCCCGATCTCGATGAAGATGCGGTCAGAAGCGAATTGAATCGGATTAAACGAGACATCTGGATTGAACTGGGAGAATTCATGACACCTCAGGAAAAAATAATGATCATGAATCGGGTGATATTCGAAAGGGAGGGCTTTACCGGAAACACGGCGAACTTCCATGCACCGCAAAACTCTTTTATACACACGGTGATTGAAACCAGAAAGGGAAACCCGTTGTTGCTTTCTGTTATATATATGATTTTGGCCCGGCAACTTGACCTCCCCGTTTACGGAATAAACCTTCCTGAACACTTTATACTTGCATACAAGGATGACAGTGGCGTTGCCAAGGCAACACATACCTATCCCGAAGCAGGAGTCGTGTTTTACATCAATGCATTCAACAAGGGATCCATTTTCCTAAAGGGAGATATTGACCAGTTCTTGAAAAAACTTGGACTCAAGCAAGAGCCTGGATTTTATACACCCTGCTCCAATGTCCAAATCATACGAAGGATGGTCTTGAATCTTTCAAATTCATGGCAAAAACTGGGCGAAACTGAAAAAGCCAATGAAGTTGCTGAGCTACTTAATTTTTTACCAGAACAGCTGTCAGAATAAGCAACTTGCTTTTAATTGATTTTGCTTTCATCTGCAACTTTTGCTATCTTGAAAAAGAAAGCAATCATTATGATTTGAAAGACCGATTGAGTAATGGCTAGCGCTGTTAATACTTGTTTGATATCATCAAGCAACCATCCCGAAATGACTAATGACAATATAACGGTCAAATTGCCAACAAGAGAATAAATAAAAAACGCCCTCTGCCTATTAAGTATGATTGGAAGATTTGAAAGTGGAGAAGCGATGAAATTTAAAAAAAGCCAAGGCGAAAGAATTTGAGCAAAAACGCCGGCATCCCTCCAATTTGCACCAAAAACAAATGAGAAAAGATCAGGACCCATAATCAATATAACAAGAAAAACAGGTATCGAAATCAACAAAAGCGTTTTCACAGTTGATAATAGCAACTTTGAGATCTGATGATTATTGGCGGTTTTCTCCGCCACTTCCTTGTAAAAAACCATTGATAAGGAGTTCCCCATCATGTTCAATGGTGCTTGGAGGATTCGAATGGTCAATCCATATAGCCCTGTAGAAACAGAGCCGAAAAAAGATGTAATCAAAAGTACAACTGCCGTAGTTTGTCCTACATCCGACAGCGCATGAATACTATTGACTCTTGGCATATCACCGTACTTTGATCCTAACTCTTTGAGTTCCGAAAACTTATTGTTCCAAAAGCCTTTCAATCTATCACGAGTAGCCATAAACGAGTACAAAAAAGCGGAGAAATGTCCCATGACATTACCAATAACCAATCCATTTATTCCCAATCCTGAGTAAAACAAGCCCAACGACAAACCGGAATTAGTTAGACTTTGACCAATTCTGGAACCTGAGATGACAACATAATTCCGACAGCGAATCTGCCAGAAAGAATAGGATTGGTATCCTCCATAGAATAGAGCCGCTAAAGGGACTGCAAAAAGATAATCAGGGTCAGCAGGAAATCCAATCCAAGATGCAATGACATCCCTACCAAATAAAAGCACTGATGAGACCAACAATGAAATGACGATGGTAAAGAGTAAGGCCAACTGCACCATTTTACGCCCATCTGCGTCCTTGCTTGGCAAACCAACCGCAAACTCATACCTGCCGGTAACAACCACTCCAACCAATGAAATGAGCGTTGCAACAATCGTCAATGTTGCAAAATCATCAACAGAATATAGGCGTGTTAAGAAGGGCGAAACAAGCAATGGAATAGCTTGCGCAATAGCGGAACCAGTGAACAGGGTCAATATGCTTTTGACCAATTCCTGTTGCCGGCTAATTCGACCGAACATGGGGTCGTGCTTTTTTATTTAGCGTAATTGACTGCTCTGGTCTCTCGAATCACGGTCACTTTCACTTGACCAGGATAGGTCATCTCGGTTTGAATCCGTTGAGCAATTTCGAATGAAAGGGCTTCAGTGGCCTTGTCGTCCATCTTTTCGCTTTCTACAACAACACGCAATTCACGGCCCGCCTGTATGGCATATGACTTCTCAACACCTTTGTATGACAAAGCCAATGCCTCCAAATCCTTCAGTCGTTTGATGTATTGCTCCACAACTTCCCGCCTAGCACCTGGTCGCGCTCCGGAAATAGCATCACACACTTGGATAATAGGAGAAATCATGCTGGTCATTTCGATTTCGTCGTGGTGCGCTCCAATGGCATTACAAACCTCTGGATTCTCCTTATGCTTCTCTGCCAACTTCATTCCTAGGATAGCGTGAGGCAATTCAGGCTCATCATCCGGAACTTTACCTATGTCATGCAATAGACCAGCACGCTTGGCCAATTTGACATTTAAGCCTAATTCAGCGGCCATAATTGCGCAAAGGTTTGCAACCTCACGAGAGTGTTGTAACAGGTTTTGTCCGTAGGAAGATCTGTATTTCATACGACCAACCATGCGAATCAACTCGGGTGCTAATCCATGTATCCCCAAATCGATGGTGGTTCTCTTACCTATTTCCACAATCTCTTCCTCCAACTGACGCTTCACCTTAGCAACCACCTCCTCAATTCGTGCCGGGTGGATACGACCATCCGTCACCAATTGATGCAAGGCTAAACGGGCTAATTCCCTTCGAACCGGATCAAAACCTGAAAGAATGATTGCCTCGGGGGTGTCATCCACGATGATTTCGATGCCAGTGGCGGCCTCCAAAGCCCGTATATTACGACCCTCGCGGCCGATAACGCGACCCTTTACATCATCATTATCAATATTGAAAACCGTTACAGAGTTCTCGATGGCCTGTTCAGTTGCCACCCTTTGAATGGTTTGAATCACCACGCGCTTGGCCTCTTTGTTAGCGGTCATTTTGGCCTCATCGATGATTTCTTTAACATAAGTATGAGCCTCCGATTTTGCCTCAGCTTTCAAGGCTTCTACCAATTGAGCCTTTGCATCCTGAGCAGACAACCCCGATATCTTTTCAAGTTGTGCAACCTGTTTTTGATGCATTTTCTCCAACTCCTCTTTGCGTAACTCAACTCCTTGGATTTGATTCTTTAGATTGCCTTGAAGCTGATCCAACTCCGACTGCTTCCTCTGCACCTGTTCGGTTTTCTGGTTGAGCGTATTCTCCTTTTGCTTTATCCGGTTTTCAGCTGCCAGGATATTCTTGTCTTTTTCAGCAATGGATTTCTCATGCTCTGCTTTCAACTGATAGAATTTCTCTTTGGCTTCCATCATCTTATCTTTTTTGATGAGTTCAGCCTTAGTTTCCGCTTCCTTGATGATTTTATCAGCAACATCTTTGGCCTTAGCCTCTAAGTTCTGGTTACTCTGTCTCATGACCAGCCATGTTACGACACTACCGGCCAGCAAAGAACCCGCGACGGATGAAATGATTATGATTAGTTGATAGTCCATTTTTTATTCGTGATTGAAAATATTTTAGATTGAATGTTTAATTAAATGTAAAAACCCGCAAAAATTCTTCTTTGGTTGTTAAACCCCATAACGACATGGATGGGGATGCCGGATCTTTCTTGCTTCCACTGTCGCTCCGAAGAGCGATTCCGGCACGAATGCCGAAGCGAGGCCTGCATTACGGATACGCTAAGCGTAGTCCCCAATGGTTTAGTGTTGGGTTTAAAACAATGATCAGAATTTAAGCGGGCTTTGAGTGCAACTGTCGATAGGCCGAAAGTTGTTTCCCTTGGTATCAATGAACGCTACTGTTTGACAAATGACTTGAAACAAATTGATCTATCTCCTCTACCTTGTTAATTACCTCATCACGAAACAAAACATCACGATTCTCTGTCGATGCAAGTTCAGTGGCAAGGTGTATGGCACACATGGCCAAGTGATCGAATTTGTCGCTGCCAGTGTAAGTTTTCTCATACTGGCCTAAACGGTCATTAATCATTTGTACCGCTTTGAGAAGGGCTTGTTCCTCGGACTTTTGAATTCGAAGAGGGTATTCACGCCCTCCTATGTTTACCTTGGTAACAACCTGATCCATTTCTTAGCGGTTAATAAGTGCTATACACCGGTCAATCTCACGGATATATTCATTGATCCGCAATTTAAGATCTCTGGTATTCTGATCTTCACCAGAGACCGCCTTGGCCATGCGAAGCACTTGGTTTGCCTCCTTTAGAGAATTTATTTCTCCTTTTAAGGAATCCAGCTCCACTCTCAAATCGGAATTGCTTTGTTCTAGTCGATCCACCTGCTGCAATAGAATCTGACGAGAGCTGACCAGTTTTTCAACTTTTGCTCTCAACGAATCAAGGCTTTTTGCGACTTCACTCATGATGGCAATTCCACACTTGTAGTGCTGAAGGCAAATTTAGTCATTCCTTAGCCCACTTCAGGATTCCCCCTTTGCTAATTTTGTTACCATGTTTTTCAAAAAATCATTGGATTACAACCTCTTTCGCCATCTTAACGAAACAAAAGGATCTCTTTTTTGTGTATTACTGATTGTTATACAGTTGTTTAAACTCTTTGAATCAAATGGGCAATCATTGGATTTCAGATTAATCGATGGGGAGCACAGAATCGCAGGAACATTTGGTGAATTCAGAGGAAGCCACTTTCATTCTGGAATTGACCTGAAAACAGGAGGCAGAGAAGGAATCCCCGTCTTCGCGGTGGCTGATGGTTATGTGAGCAGAGTATTGATTTCCAGAAACGGATATGGCAAAGCACTGTATATCAATCACCAAAACAATCTGACAACCGTATATGCGCATCTTCGGGCATTTTCACCTCCCCTGGAAAATCTGATTAGGCCAAAACAATTGGCTAAGCAAAGCTTTGAAACAGAATTCTATCCGGATAAAGGGTCAGTTCCGATAAAAAAGGGAGAAATCATTGGATATGTGGGTAATACCGGATCTTCAGAGGGCCCACATCTACACTTCGAAACAAGGCACACCGATAAGGAAAAACCTTTCGATCCATCATTATTGGGTTTCAAGTTTAAGGACACTATTCCACCTCGGTTGGAAAGCTTGTTGGTATATGACTTACCAAATGAAAAACTAGACTACCCTTTAGAATCACCAAGGGTCTTTAACAGTGAAAAAATAGATACTATCTCGGTTGGAGATTACTCGTTGTTGGGACTCAACTTTTACGATCTTGCAGGTAACGAAACCAACAGACTAGGCATAAAGACTGTTGAGCTAAAAGTGAATGGTAAGACGAAATTCCAATTTCAATTATCTGACTTTAAATTCAATCAGTCCAGATACATCAGTGGAATATTAGATCAAGGCATGAGAAATATGGGTATAGAGTCGTTCCTATGCCACAAACCTCCAAGACTAGAATTACCCTTTTACACTTCTGGAAAGCATCTGGGGATTTTACACCTGCCGAAGGATAGCCTTTTGAATTGCGAAATTACTCTAGGGGATATCAATGGAAATACCACCAGCAAGAAATTCACTCTTATAAACAACTCCCAAAATCAACAGTCTACAGAATCCCTAAAAGAAGCATGCAAATTGTTGTCTCCTGACGAAGAGCAATTATTTGATATAGGTAACATGCAATTCATTTTAGAAAAAAACAGTCTCCTAGATTCCAGTTGCATTTGGCTGGACTCCTCTTATACAGACCACCAGATAATAAGCCATATCCTCCCTAATTCAGTTCCGCTTTTAAAACCGATGAAGATCATGGTAGAGCATAAATCCCTTAACCTGAAAAACTCAAACAAAGTAATCATCGCCAAAAGAGATCAAGAAAACAACTGGACAAGCTTATCCACAAAATCGGACCAAGGATGGTTGTCTGCTTCATCCAATACAATGGGAGAGTTTACCCTCATTGAAGATGTGGTATCGCCAACATGCTCTTCACCGAAATATTTCAAAGATGACTTCACCAGAAAAACGGCATTATCCTTGATATTGAAAGACAACCTATCAGGAATTGGCGATTTCACGTGCACCATAAATCATAAATGGGTGCCAGCCGAGTTCTATCCTTCTAGAAATGAGTTAATTATATATAACATAGATAAATACACGGGACAAACATTAAAAATTGTTGCCAAGGATAAATGCGGAAACATGTTGGTTGAAAAAATGAAAATAGAATTTTAAATAGATGAAGACGAATGGTTCATTGTAAATTCACTCGAATCCTCTGTAATTTGCAACTCAATTCAATAACAATCATGATCAAGAAAACGCAAACTCTTGTTGCCATACTGGTGGGGCTATTCCTAATTTCCGCCGAAGTAAGCAGTGCACAAACAGGATCCAAAATAAATAATAAGTCAGGCTACCAAATTCGCGTGCAAATAGCAGGCGTGCGTGACTCGCTTTGCTATTTGGCGAATTATTTCGGCGACAAGCAATATTTGAGGGACTCTGCTTACGCGGATGCCTCCGGCAATGTGGTTTTCGAAGGTGACACGGCTCTCAAAGGTGGCATTTACATGGTTGTGCTGCCTGGAAAAAAATATTTCGAGGTCATCATAGACCGTGAGCAACATTTTTCAGTATCAACTGTAGATGGTGATTACACCGCAAACATGAAGATTACGGGATCTAACGACAACAAACTTTTTTACGACTACTTGAAATTCATAGGAGTTAAATCAAAAGAGATTGATCCGCTGAG
>JBKCHO010000119.1:0-19326 GCA_046302815.1 Bacteroidota bacterium
AACCATGGTTGGGTTGTACATGATTGGATCAAAAAAGCCGTCATACTCTACTTTCCCATTCGGAGCATGGAAACCATGCACGCAGGGCCAATGGAATTCCATGATAAAATGGCATTGAAACAAAATTATGCCGAAGCTGGAATCAGAGTGGTGCCACATGCCGTAGCCAGATATGGAGCCTACATTGCAAAGGGTGTAATCCTAATGCCATCGTATGTCAACATCGGTGCATTTGTAGATTCAGGAACCATGGTAGATACTTGGGCCACGGTAGGCTCATGCGCTCAAATAGGAAAACATGTGCACTTGAGCGGCGGCGTGGGTATCGGTGGCGTGCTGGAACCTGTACAAGCATCCCCTGTAATCATAGAAGATGGTTGCTTTGTAGGTAGCCGTTGCATTGTGGTGGAAGGCGTACGCGTAGGCAAGGAAGCCGTACTAGGCGCTGGCTTAACCCTCACCATGAGCACCCGCATCATCGATGTGAACACGGGCGCCGAACTTCCCAAGGGCTATATCCCAGAGCGCAGCGTGGTAATTCCAGGAAGTGTTAAAAAAGACTTTCCTGGAGGAGAATTCCATGTGCCTGTGGCACTCATCATAGGCCAAAGAAAAGCCAGCACCGACCTCAAAACTTCCTTGAATGACGCATTGCGCGATCACGCTGTTGCCGTCTAAAAACCAATCGATGTCATGAGACATGTAGGCTTCGACGCAAAAAGGCTTTTTTTCAACCCTTCCGGTTTGGGAAACTATTCCAGATCCATAGTTAGAGCGTTGGCCTTGCATACCGATGACCTCAAATTATCGCTCTTCAGTCCCAAAAAAAAGTCGAATTGGCAGAATGACATTGCCATAGAAGGCCTTGACGATTTCTCCACACTTAACCATGTTCAATTCGTCAATAAACCACTGAAGCCATTTTGGTGGCGCTCTTTTGGAATGGGTAAAAGCGCGGCGGAATTAAAGGTGGATGTTTTCCATGGACTCTCAAATGAAATTCCCTTCGACCTGCCCAAACATATAAGAAGCATCTGCACGATTCATGATCTTATTTTCATGGATCAGCCTGGCAACTATCCTTGGCTCGACCGCAAAGTATATCTGAAAAAGGTATCCTATGCCATGAAACAATCAAATGTGATTGTCTCCACCAGCGAATTCACCAAAGACCGTCTTTTATACCACTTCCCAGGAACAACAAGCCGAATCGAGGTGATTTACCAACCCATCCATCCGATATTCAGGAGTCAATATGAAAATCCCACTGAAATTACAGACCCCTATTTAATCTATCATTCGGGATTCAACCGCAGGAAAAACCACATCACCCTCCTCAAATCGTTCGAATCCATACGCAACTCTATTCAACACAAGTTGGTGTTGGCTGGCGTAGCAGGCGATACATTGAATGAAGTGCAGGATTTCATAAAAAATTCGGGTTTGGAAAACCGTGTACAAGTACACATTAACATTGGTAGGCAGGATTTGGTTCGATTGCTCAGAAACGCAGTTGGATTTGTTTACCCGAGCTTGATGGAAGGATTCGGTATACCCTTGGCCGAAGCAGCTGCGTGCGGTCTCAATGCAGCTGTATCTGACATACCCGTATTCAATGAACTTTCCCGTGACGGTTTGTTATCGTTCAACCCAAATGATTTCCATGATCTTGCCATGAAAATGCAACAGTTGGTGAACTTGGATGAAAGTGAAAAGGAAAAGCAAACATTGGCAAGGAGAAGGATTCTACAAATCACAGACGAAACTTCCATAGCAAAGCAGTTAAGGGATTTGTATTTTCAACAGGAGAACTAGATGCAAGACACCAAAAACAACATGTTGAATCCGGAAATGACAGAGGAAGCAAAATCCTGTGTTAAAGCCATCAGGGATGGTGAGGCTGTGGCCTTCCCTACTCCATCTGGCTGGTGCTATGCTTGCGACCCCACTTTGACGGATATGGTCCTGGAAATTTTGAATGAACCCTCATTGTCGAACCCTTGCATTTTATTAAGCGAAGAGGGTCGATTGGTTAGATACTGTGGCTCGTTGGGAGAACCCGTTCTGGATCTGATCGAATTCAGCGAAAAACCTCTACAGGTATATTTTGATACCGCCACAAAAGCCGCCCAAAATATCAACCAAGATCTACCATTCATGGTTGCCAAAGATCCACTTACAAACAGGATCACTAACTCTTTTGGCAAACCGGTTTTTGCAGCATTCACCACCAAGGATGCCCATGCAGATCCCCTTTTGAATAGACCCTGCCATGTGGTAAATTTGCGCTCTGGCAACTATGCCTCTCCAGAGAATATAGTTGTGATGCGTTTCTCCAAAGACGGAAGCTTCCGCTTCATAAGCAACCAATAACCAACCACCGTGCAACAATTCATTTCTCAGGATTTCTTCTCAAAGATTGGATCGGTGTGCGATAAAGCCGGAGTGAGGGGATATGTGATTGGTGGTTATGTCAGGGATTGTCTTTTACAGAGACCCTGCAAAGACATAGACATCGTTGTTACAGGAGACGGAATCCACTTGGCAGAGTTATCGGCGAAAGCACTCGGCAAAGACATCCAAGTTTCCGTCTTCAAAAACTTTGGCACTGCCATGCTCAAATATGGCGATTGGACCATCGAATTTGTAGGAGCGAGAAAAGAATCATACCGTAGCGAATCACGAAAGCCCGATGTGGAAGCAGGAACACTGGAGGATGATCAGAAGCGACGCGATTTCACCATTAACGCATTGGCCATAGGTCTCAACGGAAACGACCTGGGCATTCTGGTCGACCCATTCGGAGGCGTAAAAGACCTCCACGAGGGAGTGCTTCGAACTCCTCTCAATCCCGACATCACCTATTCCGACGATCCGCTTCGGATGATGAGAGCCATACGATTCTCATCGCAATTGGGATTCACCATTGAATCGGAATCCCTAAGAGCCATTTCCAGCAACAACGAGCGGATCCGTATCGTCTCCATGGAGCGCATCAGCGATGAACTTAACAAAATCCTGATGTCACCCACACCTTCGATTGGCTTTAAACTGCTGTTCGATACTCGACTGCTACACCAGTTCTTCCCTCAAATGACCGCACTTTACGGCGTGGATTATGTAAAAGGCAAAGGCCACAAGGATAATTTTTATCATACGCTCCAAGTGGTAGATAATATCAGCAAAAACACCGATAACCTTTGGCTTCGCTGGGCTGCCGTATTACATGACATAGCAAAGCCTGCCACGAAGCGATTTGAAGAGGGAACCGGATGGACTTTCCATGGCCACGAAGACAAAGGCGCTCGAATGGTGCCTAAGATTTTCGCCCTGCTGAAATTGCCACAAAACGAAAAGATGAAGTATGTGCAAAAACTCGTACTGCTCCACCTGCGACCAATTGTTTTGGCACAAAGCGTTGTTACTGACTCCGCCGTTAGGCGACTGTTGTTTGAAGCAGGCGACGATATTGACGACCTTATGACCCTTTGCCAAGCCGATATCACCTCCAAGAATGAAGCAAAAGTCAAAAAGTATATCCAAAACTTCGAATTGGTCAAAATGAAGTTGGTGGAAGTTGAAGAGAAAGATCGTGTACGCAATTGGCAACCGCCCATAACAGGTGAAATGATCATGGAAACCTTTGCACTTCAACCCGGCAAAGAAATTGGCATCATCAAAAACGCCATCAGGGAAGCCATTTTGGATGGCATCATCAAAAACGACTACGATGAAGCATACCGGTTTATGATCGAGAGAGGGCAAGAAATTGGCTTATCCCCTTCCAAGCGGTAAGCAAAATTTGGTGGTTTCAAGCGGATTGTTATTTTTGTATAACTAGAGAACCTATACCACATGACGGCCCTATATCGCTTCCGTGTTTCATTCGAGGACTATGATGATATCCATCGCGACATCGACATCCAGTCCACCCAAACCTTTCTTGATTTCCATTTAGTCATCCAGAAGTCGATTGGGTTTGACGCAAGTAAACCCGCTTCTTTTTTCATGAGCAATGATAATTGGAAGAAAGGACAGGAAATTCGTTCAGTGACCGAAGGCAGCAATCCGAAAGGAGATTTCAAACCCATGGACTCTTCCAGATTGTGTGACTTCATCGCGGATCCTCATCAGAAAATTTATTATGTTTTCGACCCCTCATCCCAATGGACTTTTTTGATTGAGCTGGTTCGTATTCTACCTGGTGCGGAAAAAGGAAAAGAATACCCTGTGTGTGTCAAGAGTATTGGAGATGCCCCAAAACAGTATCCGCTTGTGGATATTCCAAAAGGAGGAGTGCCCGACCCCGAAGGCATGGAGGACTTACTGCTGACAGACATTCTCATGGATGGTGAAGAGCCAGAAGAGGAGCTGATGGAAGATGGTGTTGAAGAGGAATCCGAAACGGAGTCAGATGATTCTTTGGGTGATGGCGTAGATGAAGAGGAGTATGATGATATCGAAGAGGCCTCCGACGAAGATGTGGAAAGGGATTGATCCTGCCGTTAAATCCGAAATCATTGAAAAAGCATCTCATTGTCGTTGGAGGACCTACAGCCTCCGGAAAAACAGCACTTGCAATTGAGATAGCCCTGCATTTTCAAACGGAGATCATTTCAGCTGATTCCCGTCAATTTTTTAAAGAGCTAACCATAGGCACCGCTAAACCATCAAGCGACCAGTTAAGCCAAGTAAAGCACCATTTTATCAGCAGCCATTCCATCGTTGAGGAGTTCAATGCCGCCGACTTTGGAACCCATGCCACAAAGACTATAAATTCCATTTTTGAAGAAAAAGATTTCGTAGTCATGGTCGGAGGCTCCGGGCTTTTTATTGATGCTGTAATCAAAGGCTTCGATGAACTTCCTACTTCCGACTTGGAAACCAGAAACCGTCTTCAATCCCTTTTGAACTCAGAAGGCCTCGAATCACTGCAGAGTATGTTGCTTGAACTCGATCCTGTAAGCCATGGCCGAATCGATTTGAATAACCCCAGAAGGGTTATCCGTGCGCTGGAGGTGAGCATTGTCTCAGGCACTCCCTATTCCACCCAATTGGGAAACAGAAAAAAGGAGGTAAATGAATGGAACATCATCATGACCGGCATCGACTTCCCCAGAGCAGCCCTGTACCAGCGCATCGACCAAAGAACAACCCAGATGATATTGGATGGATTGATTGATGAAGCTCGCTCGGTTATAGCTTTCCGCGATAAAAATGCATTACAAACCGTTGGCTACAAAGAGGCCTTTATGCATTTGGATGGTATCATCTCGCTGCCAGAGACGGAAAGGCTCATTGCACAACATACACGCAACTATGCCAAGCGACAAACAACTTGGTTCAAGCGGTATCATGAAATGAAATGGCTTTCGCCCGACAAACCATTTCAGCAATTTAAAGATTCGTTGTCGGGTTGAAAAAAGTATAATCCATCAGATTGAAACCGTTTCCCTGTGTTCAACAGTGAAACGAGTGCCTTCAGTTGCCAATTCCGTGTTAGGAAAAACAGACCTTGCTTCATGCAACAATGGCGATAGATCGGGATATCTAGCGGAGAAATGCCCGATAATTAATTTGCCAACACCTGCCTTTTTTGCCAACATGGCTGCCTGCATAGCGGTGGAATGATAGGTGGTTCTAGCCCTTTCGATGTCATCCTGTAGAAAGGTGGCCTCATGATAAACCAAGTCGGTGCCTTCCACATCAGATGCCAAATCTTCGTCGTAAAGGGTATCTGAAAAATAGGCGTATGACCTTGATGATAGGGGTGGAAATGTAATTTCCTTGTTGGGTATAATCCGACCGAGCGAATCAGTGAAATCAGCACCTCTCTTGATAGAGTCCAATTGATGAACGGGAATAGCATGCTCCCGGATCTTGTCAGGATTGATTCTCCGCAACCCAGGCTTTTCCTTGAAATGAAAACCCGTACAGGGAATCCGATGGTTCATAACCAAAGTCCTGACCACCAAATCATCGTCTTCGTGTATTATATCGCCTGAATAGTTTTTCACCGGATGAAAAACCAAGCTATATCTCAATTGCGTCCTGGATAGTCGAAGCTGCAGCTCTATGATATCCATCAACTCCTGTTGTCCGAACAAATGCAATTCAGCCGTCCTACCCTGCAAGTGCATCGTAGAGAGTAAACCCATCAATCCTAGGTAATGATCGCCATGAAGATGGGTGATGAAAATATGGCCGATTTTGCCATGTCGAACCTTATAACGCATCATTTGCATTTGCGTACCCTCTCCACAATCCAATAAAAAAAACCGCTCGCGTACATTGAGTACTTGAGCGGTAGGATGTCTATCAAGGGTGGGGGTAGCGGAACTACTTCCCAAGATGGTTACTTCAAATGGCATTATTATTTGGAGACAACAAGTCTTTTTGTCAACACACTGTTTCCGTTTTCGATGGAAAGCACATACACACCGGAAGCCTTATCACCAATATCGATACGCTGCTTGTTCAAACCTTCAGATGCCCTGACGGATCTGTTCAAAACCTCCTTGCCCAGGATGTTGTACAGTCGGAGGGTATAAAGACCAGACCTGGGTGCCGTAAATTCGAAATCGGTGAAATTTGAAGCAGGGTTTGGAGATAAAGACTTGATCTCGAATTTGGATGCTTGCAAACCATTTAGGCCGCTGGTAGTATTGATGGTAATGCTGTAATAATCCAATGTATCAACCTGGGAAATTGGAAATCCTAAAAAAGTAGCATTAGTTGTAAGGATGACATTCACAAAGTATACACCAGCAGTGGTAGGAGTTCCTGAAATCAACATGCAACCGTTAGAGTTTCCGGGGAACACTCCGTTAGCAGGAGTTGTGCTGTAAGTTAATCCTGGAGGCAATCCGGAAACAGATGTAACGGTAATGTTTGCAATTGTAATATTTGTTGGAGGCAATCCATTAATTGAAACAACTGTATCGTCGGGCACTCTGGCCTGAATAACCTGGGTGTATGGCAATCCAACAACACCTGATGACAATCCAGTAGCACTATCAGGATAAATTCCTGCAGTGGTGATGGTTGTGTTGGGAGTACATTGGGAATAAACTTGAGAAGCAATAGCCAAAAAAGCGAAACAAATAATGAGTAGCTTTTTAATCATGTTGTTAGGGTTTGTTTGTGTTTGGTTTATTAAGGTTGAAATCAAGCTGCAGAAATTGTGCTGATGGCATCCTCCAAGGATGGAGAAATAGACAGCACCGAATCCAATTGACTAATGGTGATGAGTTTTTTAACACCGTCACTAAGTCCGGTAACAATGAAGTTACCGTTGGCATTTCGACAAACCCTGTTGCCAACAAGTACAGCACTCAAACCTGAAGAGTCGCAATACTGGGTGTCTGTCAAATCAAGGATGATGTTATTGTAACCCTCGCTATTGATGATCAGCAACTCCGACTTCAGATCGGCGGAAATCAATGTGTTTAGTTTCTCTTCATGTAGCCGGATTAAGGCATACTTATCGTTTTTGTCGAGGGTGTAATGCATCTAGTGTATGAATATATCTTATCAAATTAAGCAAAAAGAATCTGTATTGACAAAATCCAAGAATTTGGAAATCTAATCTACCTGACCAGCAAGCAGATATAAAACCGCCATTCGAACAGCAACGCCATTCTCAACCTGCTGTAAAATAATGGATTGACCCGAATCGGCAGCGTCGCTAGATAGTTCCACCCCGCGATTAATCGGTCCAGGATGCATCACAACAATCTCCTTGTTCAGACTTTCCAATACCCTTTTATTGATGCCATACATCATGGTGTATTCGCGAAGTGAAGGGAAATACTTGATGTCTTGCCTCTCCAATTGAATTCGCAACACATTGGCAACATCGCACCAATTCAAAGCTTTCATCAAATCGTGTTCTACCAAAACGCCCAAATCCTTGATGAAACGAGGTATTAAGGTAATCGGTCCACAAACCATGACCTCGGCGCCAAGCTTTTTCAAACAGAAAATATTAGACAAGGCAACCCTAGAATGCAGAATGTCACCAATGATGACAACTTTTTTACCAGCTACATCCCCGAGTTTTTCCCGGATGGAATAGGAATCCAAAAGGGCTTGTGTGGGATGTTCGTGGGTACCGTCACCGGCATTGACAATTTTGGCCTTGACATGTCTGGATAGGAACAATGCGGATCCGGGCTTGGGATGACGCATAACCACCATATCTACTTTCATGGCCAGTATGTTGTTGACGGTATCAATGAGGGTCTCTCCTTTGCTCACAGATGATGAAGAAGCGGAGAAGTTCAAGACATCGGCAGAAAGTCGTTTTTCAGCAAGCTCGAAAGATAATCGTGTACGAGTCGAATTTTCAAAAAACAGATTGGCAATCGTAACATCCCTCAATGAAGGCACCTTCTTGATGGGTCGGTTGATTACATCCTTGAAGTTATCGGCTGTAGAAAACACCAACTGGATATCATCAAAAGTGAGGTCTTTGATTCCAAGCAAATGCTTTGCGCTGAATGTCCCACTCATGATGAAACCTCCTTGCTGTTTAACCATACCTCGTCAGTTCCATCCGTTTCATTCCACAACACTCGAACCTTTTCAGACATGATGGAGTCAATGGCTTTACCCACATAGTTGGGTTCTATGGGTATTTCACGACTGAACTTCCTGTCTATAAACACCAAAAGTTCAACCTTGAGTGGTCGACCAAAACTTTGCAACGCATCCATGGCAGCCCTCACAGATCGACCGGTGTATAACACATCGTCAGCCAAAATGACCTTCTTGTTCTCAACAACAAAATCTATATCAGTAGAGCTAGGAACAATGACTTGCTCCCTCCTTCTGAAATCGTCTCTGAAAAAGGTTATATCCAAGTTACCATTGACAACGAGGCGACCCTTCAATATTTCCTCTAGCCTGGATGCGATGCGCTTGGATAAGTAGGCACCACGAGGTTGCAATCCTATAATGACGGAATTTGAAAAATCGCCGTGGTTCTCGATAAGCTGATAACACAACCGGTCGATAGTTATGGCAAAGTTGCGGGGTGTCAGGATCTGCCTTGAGGACATATTCCGTAGTTCGGACAAATGTAGTGGATTTGATTGGTCAAAAAAAATCCCCCGTTTCCGGAGGATTTTTTTATCAATTGTTATCAGGATTATCGCCTTTGGCTTTGGCTTCTTTTTCTTCAGAGGCCAACTCAGAGCGAAGGGCGCTTAACACACCCATATCTCCCAAGGTGGATTTCTCCAGGTTGTCCTTCACCTTCTTAATCGACTTGGCAGTTGAATCTGTCTCGGTTTCGCTACCCGTCTTACCAGGATTTTTGACATCCTCGAACAAACGAGAGTGAGAAACGATCACCTTACGGTTATCCTTGGAGAACTCGATTACTTTGAAAGGCAATCTCTCATCCGTTTTGGCAGTAGCACCATTTTCTTTGGATAAGTGGCGGTATGGGGCGAATGCTTCTACTCCGTATTCGAGTGTTACAACAGCACCCTTATCGGTAACCTTGCCTACGACACCCTCGTGAACCGAATCCAATTTGAAGATGGTCTCATAGGTGTCCCATGGATTGTCTTCAAGTTGCTTGTGACCGAGGCTGAGTCGACGATTTTCAATGTCTACCTCCAAAACAACTACTTCAATTTCGTCACCGATCTTGGTGAACTCTGAAGGATGCTTCACCTTTTTAGACCAAGAAAGGTCGGAAATGTGAATCAAACCATCGATACCCTCTTCCAATTCAACGAATACGCCGAAGTTGGTAAAGTTGCGAACCTTCGCTTTGTGGCGTGAGCCTACTGGGTATTTGGTGCTTATTTGTCCCCATGGATCAGGCATCAACTGCTTCAATCCAAGAGACATCTTGCGCTCCTCACGATCCAAGGTCAATATCACTGCTTCTACCTCATCGTCCTTCTTCAAGAAGTCCTGAGGGCTGCGCAAATGCTGTGACCAAGACATTTCGGATACATGTATCAAACCTTCAACGCCGGGTATCACCTCTACAAATGCACCATAGTCGGCGATAACTACAACCTTGCCTTTTACCTTATCGCCAACCTTGAGGTTGGTGTCGAGTGAATCCCAAGGTTGGGCAGTAAGCTGCTTCAATCCAAGTGCGATACGCTTCTTCTCATCATCGAAGTCTAGGATAACTACATTGACCTTTTGGTCAAGCTGCAACACCTCTTCTGGATGGTTGATACGACCCCAAGAGATATCGGTGATGTGCAGTAGTCCATCCACACCGCCAAGATCCATGAACACTCCATAGGAAGTGATGTTCTTGACAGTTCCTTCGAGTACCTGACCCTTTTCGAGCTTGGAAATGATCTCGGCCTTTTGGCTTTCGAGTTCCTCTTCGATGAGAACCTTGTGGGAAACAACTACATTCTTGAACTCATTGTTGATTTTTACAACCTTGAATTCCATGGTTTTTCCTACGAATACATCGTAATCGCGGATTGGCTTGACATCGATTTGTGAACCTGGTAAGAAGGCCTCAATTCCAAATACATCTACGATAAGACCGCCTTTGGTGCGGCATTTGACAAATCCAGTGATGATCTCATCCTTTTCAAGGGCCGCATTAACACGCTCCCAAGATTTCAAGGCACGAGCCTTTTTGTGAGAGAGAATAAGCTGACCGTTTTTGTCTTCCTGTGTTTCCACATATACTTCGATCTCGTCGCCGATTTTCAAATCAGGCATGTGACGGAATTCGGACAAAGGAATAAGACCGTCGGATTTGAACCCAATGTTCACCACGGCCTCCTTTCCGGTAAGAGCAATGATTCGGCCCATGAGAACATCATGCTCCACGACAGAGCTCAATGTTTGGCCGTACATTTCTTCAAACCTGGTGCGATCCTCCGATTTATAGATGTCGGAGTTTTTGCCAACATTATCCCAATCAAATTCGTTGATTGAAGGTTCTGCGCGGCGAATTTTTGCGGTGTTCTGATCCATGACGGGTTAGTTACTAAACTGTTTTAAAGGGTTAGACACAATTACTCCTTTTCTCCTGAAAAGGAGCGCAAAGATAGGTAAAAAAAACCTTTAAAAGCAAAGAAATTCAAGGGATTAATAACCGAATCCGGTTAAGAAATCAGGAAGCTGGTTCCTGGTGCATCAACCCTAGGTAACTGGCTACATCTTCCATCAACCACATGGGTGTGGAGGTAGCGCCACATATACCAACTTCGTTGGCTCCTTCAAACCAATGGTCTTGTATTTCAGCTACTTCTGAAACAAAATGGGTTCTTGGATTCACTCGCTTACAAACCTCGTACAAGGCTTTTCCATTGGAGCTTTTCTTCCCACTTACAAAAACAACGACATCGAATCTAACCGCAAATTTTTCCAATTGAGGTTCCCTGTTGGATACTTGCCTGCAAATGGTATCATTGGCTATAAGCTCACCCACATCCCGAACACCTCTGAAATCGTGAACTCTTTTTTCGATAGCCTCTTGGATTTTCTTGAATCCAGCCGTGCTTTTGGTGGTCTGCGAGAATAAATAAACCGGACGGTTGTAATCGATTTTATCCAAATCCTGCTCACCGGTGACAATAATGGCGGCTCCCTCGGTTTGTCCAACCAAACCATTAACCTCGGCATGTCCAGGCTCTCCATAAATTACAACCTGGCCGTTGTTTTCTTTTACCTCTTCAAAACTGGTTCGAACCCGATTTTGAAGTTTCAAAACCACAGGGCACGAAGCATCGATCAGCTCGATATTGTTTTTTATGGCCGTTTCGTAAGTCTCTGGGGGTTCACCATGAGCACGAATCAAAACTTTGCAATCACGGAGCTCCCTAAATTGGTCGTGGTTTATGATTTTCAACCCTTTTTTGGTTAGGCGGTCCACCTCCATATTGTTGTGGACGATGTCGCCTAAGCAATACAAAGTACCTGAGTCATCCAACTCTGCTTCAGCCATTTGAATGGCAAAAACAACGCCAAAACAAAATCCGGACTCGTGATCTATTGTGATGTTCATGGAGTGTGTCAATTAGGTTTCAAACAACAGAAATGCAAAAGGGTTTATCACTAAGTCATTATTTCAATTCAATGCAATTTAGCAACTCTTTCCAATTCATTGACTACAAATTCCAATTGTCCATCAAAATCCAACGAAGAGTTATCTAAAACAACCGCATCATTTGCTTTTCGCAGTGGGCTCTCTGATCTGTTCTGATCCTCCCGATCTCGCTCCTCTAAATTTTGCTTTACCTCTTCCAAAGTAGCTTTCTTTCCCTTGGACAATAGCTCTTTGTAACGCCTTTCTGCCCTGATGGCTGGATCAGCGGTCATGAATATTTTCAAGTCCGCATCCGGGAAAACGGTTGTGCCGATGTCTCGTCCATCCATTACCAGTCCACCATTCTGTCGCATTCTTTGCTGCTGAGACACCATACGATGCCTGACTTCCGGAATAGCACTTACAAAACTAACTAGTGAAGAGACTTCCATGCTTCGTATTTCCTCCTCGACATTTTCTCCATTCAGCCAAATTTCAGTGGTTCCACTTTCGGGCGATAAGTGAAATTCCAAATGGATCTCATCCAATTTACCAGATAGTTTTTCATTTTGGATTTGATCCAAATGAACCGGGATGCCGTTTCTCAAAAAATATAGGGTTACCGCTCGATACATCGCTCCGGAATCAATATAACGCAAACCAAGTCGTTTTGCCAAAGCTTTCGCAACAGTGCTTTTTCCACATGAGGAAAAGCCATCTATAGCTATGACGGGGTTCTGATTCGACATGTTAAAGGCAAAGTTATGAAAATGCAAGGTGAACGAATTTGGAGCCATTAGGCTTGATGAAACCCAACTATTTGTATCTCTTTTCGGATTTCGAATTTCTTGATTTTTTACGCTCCGGACCTGGTCCGTTGAAATAGGTGGAAATGGTGAAATGATTCGACGGACCTGCCAGATGATATGCTGCGCGCCCATAGCTGAAATGGAACCGCGACAATCTTAATCCTAAACCATAACTCAATCCAATAGTAGACTTCTTCGTTTCTACGCTCAATTCTTTTCGCCTCTGAAAATTATATCCGGCACGGATATGAAAGTTTTTGGACAAGAGAAGTTCTGTGCCAAAGACAACATGTCTCAAAATCTTATCACCCGTCGTAATTTTTACTTCAACAGGTTCACCCGTCAACGGATCCAATTTACCATCCTTTGCAGGATCTTTGTAAGTGATATCACCATTTTGAAGTTGGTGCAGAACCAATGAAAATCGAAAGGGGGCCTTTGATAATCTTTTGGATATTCCAAATTGCAAATCCAAGGGCAAGCGCTCCTTCTCCCCTTCACGATATCCTTTCAATTGGTAACCGAAATTTTTGACCACCAAACTGAGGTCAAGAAGTGATTTGTGGAAATAATAATTCAGTCCAACATCGGCAGCCATGCCAAATGATTTATAATCGGCAAAATTCGAATAGATGGTTTTTAAAGTTGCCCCAACTGAAAAAGATGAATCAAGGATGTCGCGCGCGTAGGACACATTAAATGAATATTCAGAGGCTTTTATTCGGCCAATTTCCACTCCGGTGACATCCCTTTCGGTAAAATCACCATAACCCATGTAATGTACTCCGAACAACATCGTTTGACCTTCGCCCAACCTACTAGCGAATCCAACATGACCAAAATCGATATCTGCGTAATACTTTACATGACTGAAAGAAAACTGCTTGTCCATGGCAGCATTCAAAAGCGCAGGGTTTCCAAAAACCAAATTCAAATCATTGTCCCGAACAGGAAGCATTTTACCACCAACAGCGGCTATTCGTGCCGAAGGAATTAACCCAAGAAACTCAAATGTTTCCTCACCTCCTACTTGTGAAAAGGCGGGGTTGTTGGGCACTAAGAAAATAAATGACAAAATCCCTTTAAGGAAAAGCCGGATAACCGAATAAATGGATTTGTCTTTCAGTTTCATGCGAACAAAGGATAAGATTGAGTTAGAGCCTCCACTTCAGCAGCAACTTGATCAAGTGTTTCCTGGTTGGATGGATCCGATAAGACCATATCAATCAGGTCAACAATCGCTGTCATCTCTTTTTCTTTCATTCCGCGAGTAGTAACAGCGGCTGTTCCAACACGAATACCAGAAGTAACAAACGGAGATTTATCATCAAAAGGAACCATGTTCTTGTTAACCGTAATTCCAGCTGCTACCAAAGCCTGCTCGGCTTCTTTTCCTGTGATGGATTTAGATCTGAGATCCAAAAGCATCAAATGGTTATCGGTGCCTCCTGAAATGATTTTATAGTTCTTGGCCATGAATGCGGAGGCCATGGCCTTTGCGTTTCGAACAACTTGCAAACAGTATTCGAAGTAAGCATCGCTAAGAGCTTCTTCAAATGCAACAGCCTTGGCAGCAATGCAATGTTCCAAAGGTCCTCCTTGGGTACCGGGAAAAACAGCTGCATCCAAAAGTGCAGACATCATTTTTATCTCACCCTTGGGAGTGGTCAAGCCCCATGGATTTGCAAAATCTTTGCCCATCAATATCATTCCGCCTCGTGGACCTCTTAGTGTCTTGTGGGTGGTTGTGGTTACAATATGGCAATGTGGAAGTGGATCGTTCAACAGTCCGCGGGCTATCAAACCCGAGGGATGTGAAATATCGCCCAACAAAAGTGCACCCACCTTGTCGGCAATAGCGCGCAATCGGACATAATCCCAATCCCGCGAATAAGCCGATGCCCCACAGATCAACAATTTGGGTTTTTCCAAAATGGCTTTGGCCTCCAACTTGTCATAGTCGATGGTTCCGGTATTTTCCTCTACCCCATAGAAACAAGGCTTGTAGTACTTCCCGGAAAAATTCACCGGTGAACCATGTGTGAGATGGCCACCGTGGGATAAATCAAAACCCATGATTTTATCCCCTGGCTGCAACACAGCCAACATGACCGCTGCGTTGGCTTGAGCACCGGAATGAGGTTGCACATTGGCCCATTCGGCATTAAACAAAACCTTAGCCCGTTCAATAGCAAGCATTTCAATTTGATCAACAATCTCGCAACCTCCATAATATCTTTTCCCAGGTAAACCTTCTGCATATTTATTGGTCAAGCATGAGCCCAATGCCTCCATGACTTGCTCGCTTACAAAGTTCTCTGAAGCGATTAATTCAATCCCATGCTTCTGCCTTTTCAGCTCTTTCCGTATCAACGAGAAAACTGTCGTGTCGCGTTTCATTTCCAAGGTGGTGGTTGTAGACATTTAACTGAAATCTATTTCGGTGCTATCACCGATGTTTAAACTTTGACTGAGTCCCTTAAGGTAGGAGTCGCTGCCAACAACCGAGTGGTTGAGCACAGCTGTTTCCAGTTGCGAAAAGGATCCTATAATGGAATCGCTGATAATAGAGGATTTAACAATGGTTCTTTCACCGATGGAAACATCCGGACCAATGATTGAGTTGGATATGTCGCAGCCGGGAGCTATACTAACGGGAGGAATGATGATGGTATTGTTGAAGGCAAATCCTTGTGATAAACCCACCGTTCGCTTCAACAAAACCGCGTTGGTCTCCAATAGGCTCGTCTTACTACCGCAATCGTACCAGTTTCCAACCTGAAAGGCTCTCACCTTCTCTCCTCTTCCAACCAACTGCGACAAGGCATCCGTCAAATTATACTCATCTCTGATTTTCACTTGGGCCGATACCATATCATCCAAAGTTCGCATGATTTGTTCAGCGCTGTGGAAATAATAAACACCCACCAAAGCCAAATTGGATTTAGGTATCGTGGGCTTCTCATGCAACCTTGTCACAAACCCCTCCTCGTTGATTTCGGCAACACCGAAGCTCCTGGGGTCGTCTACTTTTTTGACTCCGATTCCATGGCATTGGGTTTTAGTAACTGATTCTAAATCGAAATCCACGATGGTATCACCCAAAATAACAAGCAGTTGCTCCTCGGGGGAAACCAAGTCCCGAGCAAGCCAGAGGGCATGTCCCGTACCTTCCCTGGGCTCCTGTACCACAAAGGAGGAGCGAATATGCGGGTACCTTTCGGTGATAAAAGACTCAATCTTATCTCCTAAATATCCAATGATGAAAATAAAATCGCGTTGTCCCGCTTCAATCAGCGAATCCACAATATGGGCCAGAATAGGCTTACCAGCCACAGGCACCAAAGCCTTAGGTTGGGTATGTGTATGCGGCCTGAGCTTTGTTCCGATGCCGGCAACGGGTATAACGGTCTTCATAAGTGTTGAATCACAAAGGTAATTGAAAGCAAAATCAAAAAGTGAAATGCTTCCAACACAACCATTGAGCCCTATTTCACATCTTTGCATAAGAGTAAAATCAACCCAGACAAAGAGCAGTTAGGTTGAAAAGTCAAAAATCCAAGAAACATTACATGAGCAACCGTATTACAGAACTATTTGGAATAGAATACCCCATCATTCAAGCAGGTATGATTTGGTGCAGTGGTTGGCGGTTGGCATCGGCTGTAAGCAACGCTGGAGGATTGGGAATCATTGGAGCAGGATCCATGTACCCGGAGGTTTTGAAGGAACAGATCAACAAGTGCAAATCGGCCACATCAAAACCCATTGCTGTTAACATACCGTTGCTTTACCCTTCCATAGATCAACACATCGAAACGGTAATCGCGGAGAAAGTGCCTATCGTTTTCACATCTGCAGGCAATCCCAAAACATGGACCTCTAAGCTTAAGGACGCTGGCATCAAAGTAGTTCATGTGGTGAGTAATTCGAAATTCGCCATCAAAGCCCAAGAAGCAGGCGTTGATGCCGTTGTCGCCGAAGGATTCGAGGCGGGAGGCCACAATGGCCGAGAGGAAACTACAACACTTTGCCTGGTCCCTCTGATTTGCAAAGCGGTACAGATACCTGTCATCGCTGCTGGTGGCATATCCACTGGTCGATCCATGCTCGCCGCCATGGTGCTAGGGGCTGAAGGGGTTCAAATAGGGTCGAGATTTATACTTTCTGTTGAATCTTCTGCACACGAAAATTTCAAACAAGCCATCCTGAATACCGGTGAGGGAGGCACTGCCTTGGCATTGAAAAAACTCACCCCGGTGAGGCTTATAAAAAATCGCTTTTACGAAGCGGTTCATGAAGCGGAATCAAAAGGGGCTAGCGCCGAAGAACTCGGCAACTTGTTGGGAAGGGCTAGAGCTAAAAAAGGAATGTTTGAAGGCGATATGGAGGAGGGAGAGCTGGAAGTTGGGCAAGGCGTGACTCAAATAGGGAAAATAATGCCTGCCGCGGAAATTGTGAATGAAATCTGGTCCGAGTACAAGACCGTTAAAAAAGAAATGTGCGAAAATGATATCATTTGAGAAATTCCAGCTGGAGAACGGCCTAACCGTTTTGGTGAACACCGATAAGTCGACGCAAATGGTTGCGATGAACATATTGTATAATGTGGGAGCGCGCAATGAGGATCCACTGAAAACCGGCTTCGCCCACCTTTTCGAGCATTTGATGTTTGGAGGATCCATAAACATTCCAGATTACGACAAGCCTTTGCAATTGGCTGGAGCTGAAAACAACGCTTTTACAAACAACGACTTCACGAATTATTATTTGACCATACCCTCCCATAATGTGGAAACAGCCTTTTGGCTGGAATCTGATCGGATGCTCAGCCTAGCCTTTTCAGAGCGAAGCCTTGAGGTGCAACGGCAGGTGGTGGTTGAAGAATTTCGGCAGAGATACCTAAATCAACCCTACGGAGATGCATGGCTTAAACTACGACCTCTCGCGTTCAAAGTTCACCCATACCAATGGGCTACCATTGGAAAGGAGATAAGCCACATCGAGTCTGCTTCTTTAATCGATGTAAAAGACTTTTTCAAAAGGTTTTACCACCCCGGCAATGCGGTAATGGCGCTGTCGGGAAATATATCCGTAGATAAAGCCAAGGAACTGTCGGAAAAATGGTTTGCACCTATTCCTTCATCTGCAAAAGCGGAAAAAAACTGGAAGGAAGAACCCAAACAGACCGAGGCGAGGGAATTGGTTTTGGAGGCATCAGTGCCCTACCCGGCCATATACAAAGCATGGCATTGTGGTTCTCGGACAGATGGAACCTTTCATGCAACAGACCTGGTTACAGATGTGCTGTCTGCCGGGAAATCATCGAGGCTGTATAATGCATTGGTGAAGGACCAACAGCTGTTCTCATCTATAAATGCCTATACCATGGGTGACATGGATCCAAGCTTGGTGGTTGCCGAAGGTAAAGTTAGAGAGGGTGTGGATATTCATTCTGCAAACAAGGCCTTAGAGGAAGAAGTGGAAAAACTTGCCTCCCATCTTATTTCCTCGGATGAATTAGAGCGGATACACAACAAGGCGGAATCATCAAACGCATTCAGCGAAATGAACATTGCAAACCGAGCTCTCAACCTCTGCTTTTTTGAAACAATTGGAGATGCCAAAGAAGTGAATGAACAAGTGAAAATTTACCGAACTACCACACCGGAAATGATACGATCGGTGGCAGAAAATATTTTCAAAAAAGAAAACTGCTCCACATTGACCTATATACCCGCGAAATAAAATTATGCTGGATCGAAAAACACCCCCTGCCCCTACCTCCTCCGAAAAAACAACTTGGATTGAAGCACAAGAGCATGCGCTTGCAAACGGCTCTAAGTTGTTCTCCATAAACGCAGGCGAACAAGAAGTGATTCGATTTGAAATCATTTTCCCTTATACAACTTCAGACATCAAATCATACAGAGTTGCGAGTTCTTCGCACTCCCTCACCGACAGCGGAACCACAACCCTAGACTCCAAGTCAATTGCTGAAGCTTTCGATAGACTTGGTTCATACTACCAGGCAGAGTCTGGATATGACCATCGCACTTACACCATATTTTCACTGAGATCCTCGTTTGAGAAAACCTTAAAAATCTTGAGAGAGCTGCTTGAAAACGCAAACTTTCCCGAACACGAGGTCGAAATTTGGAAAAAAAGAAACAAAGAGCAACTCCGAATCAGTCGAGAAAAGGTTTCCTGGTTGACTAGAACAACATTTGTAAATGAACTGTTCGGAAAGGCCCATCCCTATGGTTTCGTTCCACTGGAGGAGGATTATGAATCGATTCAGGCGGATGAACTGCGTACCTTCCATCGGGATTTCCTTCAAAAACAAGAACCATTATTTGTTATTTCAGGCAAATTAGGCAAGAGAGAAATTGATCTGGTTAACCGAGAATTCTGAAATAACCCAACCACCTCTTGTTTAAAAGATTTTAAACACACAGCCCACTATGAAGCTTTAAACTATAAAATAAGAGT
>JBKCHO010000120.1:0-15759 GCA_046302815.1 Bacteroidota bacterium
CGCCGCTTCACATAACAGCGTGTGGCCGCCAGCCCGCCCTTTTCGTATAATTTCCTATATTTATGGGCGGGCAGGCCGTCGGCCACACGCGGAACGTTACCTGCAATGCTATTGACGACCTGCAAACTTTGAACTGACTGACATTAAATGTACATTTTTATAACCAAACGAACTGACATGACAGCTCTTTCAGACAGCCAACGCAATGAAGTTTTATTTTTTTCCACCGCGCATTTTTTGTTTTTTAATTTTATGGCAACCGCACAAGTGGCAGATTTTGTTTTGCCGCCTACGCACAAGCCAACCCAAAGGCAAAACAAAAAGAGCCACTTCACCCAACACTTTGTTGTTCCATTTCAAAATTCCGTAAACTTGAAGCCATGAAAAAACTTCTTTTACTTTTTCTGCTGACAGTATCATCATTTGCTTTCGGACAGAATTTGACTTTAAGCGAATTGTTTTCCATTTGCAATAAATCAAATTGGGATGAAGTCAATGAGTATCTTTTGAAAAAGGGTTGGGAGTATCATGAATCAACTAAAGGCGACAACGAGCATTATAGCACAATCACATGGGCTTACAATAAAGAGTATTATTCTGATAAAGCACAAGGTTGGTTTTATCTTTATACTTATGAGGGTTTACCTAATAAACTTTCCTATTCTTTCTTTAACAAGCAATCATATAACACGATTAAGTCAGGAGTTACTGCGGCAGGTATGAAGTTGGTGGATAACTCCATTGAGGATAATGAACTTGTTACAAAATATAGCGGAGCAAATTTTTTCGTTTCTATTAGAACTGCAAAACGCGAAAAAGAAGAAAGCTATTCAGGAGACAATTCAATTACTGCTTACTCAGTTGTTGTAATAAAGAAAACTGGAGTTTATGATTCAGACAATGGAAAGAAAACAGATTACTATGAAGGAGGACAAATAAAGGCAGAATACTATTTGACAAATGGAAAATTAAACGGACAACTTAAAGTATATCACGAAAATGGAAATATACAACGAGTAGGAACATATGTGAATGGAAAAGAAAACGGGAGATTCATTGAATACGATGAGGATGGAAAAAAAACTGCTGAATACCCAATGGTTAATGGCGAAATAAATGGTGTCTTAACTATTTACAAAGATGGATTAAAGTCCCAAGAAATAACCAAGCAGAATGGAGTTAGCAATGGAAAATTTGTTGCCTATTATTATTCTGATGAAGGGAAACTCCATTCAAAATTACAAGGAGCATTTCTTGATGAAAAAAAAGATGGTTTATGGCAAACCTTTATCATTTCCGAAGGGAAGGAAGAATTGATTGAATACACAACTTATTCTAATGATGAGAAAAATGGTGCGTTTAAAGAGTATGTAAATTCCGATTCCCTTGAAACGGGCACTTACAAAAACGGTATTCTGAATGGCTACTTTAAAAGAAAGACAAAGATGACAGGGTTTGAGGGAAAAAATTTCGAGTCAGAAGTTACATGGTGGAACATGGAATCAGAAGGCAATTACATCAATGGCTTAGAAGATGGCAAATGGATTTATTATTTTTTTGGTGGCAAATCAGAAGAGGGAAATTATCAGTTAGGAAACAAAACAGGAAAGTGGATAAAATATGTCAGGATGGGTAATTACGCTGATAAAATCCAGCAAGAAACTAATTATACAAATGGTAAGGAAAATGGTCTTTGTAAAAGATACTTTGAATTTGAAACCGTATCAGATTCTACAGATGGAAATCCAAGTATCAAGTTTATAAATATTCCGATTCAGGAAAGTTCCTATTACAAAGATGGAATCAAAGAAGGAGAATACGCTCTAAAAGATTCCGCAGGAATTCTAATTAGCAAAGGAAACTTTAGTAACGACAAAAAAAATGGGACTTGGACTGAAAGTTATCTAATGGAAGAATCAGATGGAAAATCGGTTCGGGTCTATCAAAAAGGAAATTATTCATCCGATAATAAAACAGGAATTTGGCAAGAGTATATTGATGAAAATTCCGTTTTAGAAATACAAACCTACAAGGACGGAGAACTTGACGGAAAAACTACAAGGTTTAATTCCTTCAAAAAGCCCAGTGAGATTTTTCAATTTAGTAATGGTGAATTAAAGTCCCTTGAAGTTTATGACACCTTAGGAAATAACATCACGCACAAATATGAAATCAATTCAAGGAATGGGGAGTTGATTAATTGCAATTACATTATCTACAATAAAAACACTGCTACTACTCAGGGTTATGAATTCATAAGTTCGTTTAAAGAATTCAATCCTTATTTTTTTAACCTTGATTTTATTTTCTCTGTATCAGATTCAAGCGCTATTGTTTATGAAGAACTTTATCAAACTAATTCAAATCAATACATCCCAAAGGAAAAACCCACAAAGAATGAATTCATTTCAAACCCTGTTGCCTTCTCGTCAAATGAAATAACAACCATTAATGAAAAAGGATGGAAAAAAGAAGGTCTGTATGAACTCCGAGAAATTTCCAGTAATAAAATTCTGATTAGTGGCTCATACAAGAACAATCTTCAAAACGGGAAATGGAAAACCTACTACTACGACAATGGAATTTACACTTCTCAAAATTTTATTCGCGGTAAAGGTGATTTAGAAAACTATTTCCTTATTAATAATAATCAGCCTTTCAATGGTAAGTTTGAGTTAAAGTATAAAAATGGAAATCCAAAATTAGAATATAAAATTTCCAATGGATTGCGAGATGGCAAATCAAAGTATTATGACGAAAATGGAAATCAAGTAAAGACAGAAAAATACTCCAAGGGATTGTTACAAGATTAAACGCGATGGACAAGGCAGTAAAAATTATTCTATCTCTTTTGTTTTTTCTTTGTCTGCTTGATATGCCTTACGTCTTTTTTCAAATAGTAAGGTTTGCTGCACTTATTGGTTTCGCAATTCTTGCTTACAACGCAAGCGCACAACTGAACAAAACTGAAATGATAATTTATGTATGCCTTGCAATTCTGTTTCAGCCCCTTTTAAAAATTTCGCTTGGTAGAGAGGTTTGGAATGTAGTTGATGTAGTTGTAGGAGTTGGATTAATCATTACAATATTTTGGAAAAGAAAATGAAAAGCCAACCCACAAAAAATACACTCTTGCAAGCTGCTACAAGCCAGCTCACGAACCAAAGCTTGCAAGAGAGTATTTTTTCTCCCACCCAAGAAAAATTAAAAAACAAAAAATCTCCCCCGCTTCAAAAAAATAAAACTTCATTCCACCGCACCGTGCAACCTTGGACGGACATCGCCTTGAATGTAAATCACCTTGAACAATGTGTGTGCGAATACGGACATGACAGCTTCGGAAAGACAGCAGCACATGCAGGTAACATGGGCTTAAACGAAATGGCGGATGAAGTGCTTAATAAAACGGTAGTGCTTTCTACAAAGTGTTGTGCTTGCCTGACAGTTTGTGCTTCTAAGCCGCCACTTCGTTAAGCCCCGAACCGTTACACCCTCTTCAAAAAAATGCAACTACCTTAGTAAAGTAATTTGTTATCTACTTTTTTTAGCTGGAACCGGCACCGATTTTACCTTCACCAAAGTATACGCCGCAAACCAAATCTGCTCTTTGTCGAATTTGCTAACTCCCCAAATCTTGTTCTGTAACTTGTTGGTTGCATAGTCCAATTGTACCGGTTCTCCATTTGGAACATTACTCTTGTATTCCAATTGGGTGCCTTTTTTAAAGTCTTCGAAAATCAGAACAAGAGCACGGTTGTAATAAACGATTTGTTCTCTTTCCAAATCAATGAGCAGCATCTTGCATTTATTGCTCAATCGGTCGCTGAACCATAAGTCGTCCTTTTTCAAGGCGAGATAGGTTTTCCGGTTTCCCACCTTGCGGATGAAGTTGTAGGCATACTGATAGATATAGCCAGTTTGATAGTTCAGAAAAAGGTTGTAGGTGTAATCGAATCGGGTGTAATAGAAGTCCTGCAGGTATTCCCGATTGTTGTAGAATGTAGGAATAGAACCTATTTCGAAAAAACGGTACCAGTGATTTTGTGCAGAATACCAATCCTCAGGTTTTTTGTAAGGCAGTTTCTCCTGCGCTTTGGTTCGGTTATGGAAACGGTAAATAGTCATCTCCTCGTTGTCCATGATCAACAGGTTGTCGTGTTCATCAAATTCCATATTGCGTACACAACCCTTGTATTCCAATTTCAAAGAATCGAGAACCTTGCCGTTCTTAATGAAATAAACCACCGGACGGTTGCAGGAGTTGAAAGCAATGACTTCCTCGGAACTTACCGCCATCTTGAAATTGAACTGCCCTTCACCCATGATCAGATGCCTCGGTATGGAATATAGCTCTTCCCGTTCCAATTGTGCAAATGTCTTTACGGATGAAAGCAGGGAACATACAAAAAAGGCAAGGGCGGCTATTCTCATTCGGCTAGACTTTGTTTGAATTTATTGAATCGAATTTTGGCTTTTTCAGAAAGGAGATACATCACGGGTACCAATATCAAAGTGAGGAAGGTTGCGAATCCCAGTCCGAATATCATCGTCCAAGAGAGCGGTCCCCAGAAAGCTACACTATCACCACCGAAGTAAATATGCGGATTCAACTCAGTGAACAGCTTCACGAAATCAATGTTTAATCCAACGGCCAATGGAATCAACCCGAGAATGGTTGCCGTGGCCGTAAGCAAAACAGGTGTCATCCTTGTTTTTCCTCCTTCGATGATGGCATCTTTCAATTCCATACCTTGTTCGCGCATAAGATCGATGAATTCAACAATGAGGATTCCGTTCCTCACCACTATCCCCGCAAGGGCTACAATACCAACTCCAGTCATTAAGATGGAGATTTCCATTTTGAAGATGGCGAAGCCCAATAAAACCCCAATCAAACTGAATATGATTTCGCTGAGTATGATGATGGGTTTGCTCAATGAGTTGAATTGCGTTACTAGAATCAGGAAGATAATGCCTAATGATATCAACATGGCACTACCAAGAAAACTGGTGGTTTCAGCCTGCTGCTCTTGCTCCCCCGTCATGTCGATGGTAACACCTTCGGGTAGTTCGAAATCGGCCACCGAGCGTTGTACCGATGCAACCACTTCATTAGGGGCATATCCTCCCAAAATGTTTGAATAAATGGTTATGCACCTCTTTTGATTCTTTCTCTTGATGCTGGCATAGGTAGATGAGTAGTTGATATCGGCGAAAGCTGATAAGGGAACCTGTCGAACCATGCCACCCATGTTCATGTCGCGGAAGGTGATGGTGAGGTTTCTGAGCTGATCTACATTTTCTCGTTGTTCTTTTTTCAATCTTAGCTGTATGGGATATTCATCGTTGGCATCGCGGAATTTGGAAACCTCCTTGCCGAAAATGGCGGTCCTTAGTTCCGAACCGATCTGTCCAGTTGAAATGCCTTCTCTATTGGCACGCTCTCTGTTGATGTCGAAGGTGATTTCCGGTTTGTTGTTTTGCAAATCCGTTTTCAACTCCTCCACTCCCGGTATCTCCAGCGAGTCAAGGAATTTCTTCAAGGAGGTGGAAGTCGATATCAATTTGTCAAAGTCGTCACCTGTTACCTCGATGTTGATCGGTTTGCCAGTTGGTGGGCCTCCTTTTTCCTGGTCGACGGTGATCTCAGCTCCAGGCATGTCTCCCAATCCAGAACGGAGTTTATTCAAGTATTCACGGGTAGAAACACCATTTCGTTTGCCAAACTCCACAAATGCAATTGAAATTTTAGATCGATTCGGATAAGTAGCTTGGTCGTTCTCCGCGGGATCTGTTACGCCAATGGTTACATTTGAGATGATGGAGGTGATGATGGGGTTGTTATTGCCAACAATTTGGTTGACTTTTCCTTCCAATACCTTGGTGACAGAATCGGTATAGGACTGGTCGGTACCTACTGGCAAAGTCAGATACACATAAATGAAGTTAGGATCAGCTTCCGGGAAAAAACGGGTTCCAGGAGCTCTGACAATAAGTAGTGCTATGGTCAATATGAACAAGCCAATGGTGCCTAGCAGCATTCTCCAAGGGCGATCCAATGCATAAGCCAATACCGATTTGTATCTGTTCACAAAACGAGGCCAAATGTTGTTTTGGAATCGGCTGATGGCTTTCACCAGCCAAAGGTTGTGTGCCACGATCAGGGCATACATGAACACGGTAAAATTGCCTAAGCCCCAGTTGCCGACCAAGTAGGAAACCAAGGCGATAACACCGCAGATTATTCCTGTTAAGCGAAGTCGTTTGATGGTTTTTGTTCGGTCATCATCGCTATGTTCAGGTTTCATAAATGAGACCGCAAAAACGGGGTTGATGATATAGGCCACAAGTAGCGATGCCGTGAGTGTGATGATGAGCGTTACGGGCAGATAAAACATAAACTCTCCAATAACACCTTGCCAAAAGGCCAAGGGTATGAAAGGAGCCAGCGTAGTAGCGGTGCCCGATAGAACAGGAAGGAATACTTCTCCCGTAGCCGACTTCGCTGCGGTTACAATATCCACTTTACCATTGTTAAAGATTCGGTGCGTGTTTTCAATAACCACGATGGCATCATCCACAACGATGCCCAAGGCCAGGAGCAACGAGAACAAAACAATCATGTTCATTGTGAATCCCAAAGCAGGCATCAGCAGGAATGCCAGGAAAATGGATAGGGGAACGGACAAGGCAACGAAGATGGCATTGGTTGCACCCATGAAAAACATGAGCAGTAATGTTACCAGCACGAATCCGATGATGATGGTGTTGATCAGGTCATGCAAGGTGATTCTGGTTTGATTCGATTGGTCGCCTGTGAGTGTTACCTTCAGGTCTTTCGGAAACTGTGATTTTTGCATCTCCTGCACCGAAACTTTGATCTTGTCTGAAGCCTCTATAAGGTTTTCTCCCGCTCGCTTAACGATATTGAGTGTGATGACATTTTTGCCGTAAAGTCTTGCGAAGCTTTCCTGTTGCTTGAAGTCATCCCTTACATCGGCAATGTCGCGCAAGTAGAGCGGAGAACCTTCGGTCGACAGTACTACAATGCTACGAATCGCTTCAACATCCTTGAATTCACCTTTCACGGATATGGTCCTACGCATTCCGTCCATGGGTACGGTTCCTCCGGATATGGTCAGGTTCTCAAATCGAATGGCATTCTCGATGTCTCGCATCGACACATTCGCGGCCTGGGCCTTGTACATGTCTACATCCACTTGGATTTCTCGATCGAGTGCACCAATGATGTCCACTCTGGAGATTTCCTTCATGCTTTCGATCCGGTCTTTCAAATCGTCGGCATAGCTCTTGAGCCGATCCAACGGATAGTCTCCAGCAATGTTGATGAACATTATTGGTATATCGGAGAAGTTGATGTCTTGTACATTCGGATCGTTAGGCAAATCAGCCGGGAGGTCGTTGCGCGCTTTATCGACAGCGTCTTTCACTCTTTGCTTGGCTACAGCCACATCTACATTGGTGTTGAATTCAACGATGATGTTTGAGAAATCCTGCTGTGAAGTGCTCGATACCTTTTTAACGCCGTTGATTCCCTTCATCTGCTTCTCGAGAGGCTTTACTACGAGATTCTCCATATCCGCAGGAGCGGTACCAGGATAAATCGTACTCACGAATATCTGAGGCACGACGATATCAGGAAAATTTTCCTTGGGCAGGTTGTTGTAAGTGGAAAGTCCCGCCAAGGTGATGATGACGGTGAGTATATAGATGCTGGTCCGGTTGTTGATGGCCCAACTCGACGGCTTGAACTCTTTGAATTTGTCAATCATGCTATAGAGTGTTTTCTCATTTGGTTCGAAGCTCCTCTCCCTCGTTCAGGTCACGGTAGCCGTTTGTAATCAACTGGTCTTTTGTGGTTAGGCCTGTCAACACCTCGGTCATGCCCCCGTAAGTTTTACCTGTAGTTACTTTTCTTCTTGCGGAGTAGAGCTTCCCATTCCGATTTTCGGCAATCATTACATACTGTCCATCCGCTGCGCGCTGTAAGAGATCTACCGGAACTACCATGGCACTATCTGCCTTGTAATCGGCGATTTTCAGCACGGCAATCATATTCGGACTGAGGGAGGTGGGAGCAGAGTCGAGTGGAGCCTCCACATTGAATGTCCTATTGCGTGGATCAATCATTCTTGAAGCGAAGGAGATGCGTGAGGGAATTTCTTTTTTAAGATCAGGGAAATAGATCATGACTGAATCGCCTGGGTTGACTTTCCCTGAAAATGATTCCCCGATGTTTCCGGTAACTTTCATGCTGGAGAGGTTCACCACTGAAATGGCAGGAATACCCGGCATCAACGCTTGTCCCACTTTGATGTTTATAGCATCTACGGTTCCTGCTACAGGGGTTCGAATTTTGCTTAAGTCCAATTGTGATCCCGTTGCCGACATTCTTTTTTGAAGTGCCAACATGTTGTTTTTGGCTTGCAGCAATTGAATCTCGGTTCCCACCTGTTGCTCCCAAAGGCTTTTCTGTTTTTCATAGACATCTTTGGCAAACTGGTATTGAGTGTTTATTTCGGCATATGCTCCCGACGCTCCTGCATCATCCAACTGGGCCAATACTTGTCCGGGCCTAACCTTATCACCCACCTTCACTTTGATTGAATTCACCGTACCCTGGGTTCTGGAGCTTAAGGTAACGCTTTGGTTGCCGTCTACCTTGGCTTGTATATCCACATAATGGGTAAAGAGCTGTGGTTCGATGTTTTTGATTTCGACAAGCCGTGTTCCAGCCATGGAGCCGCTCTCTTTTCGGATTTCGTCTTTTAGTGCTCTGATTTTTTCATTGAGCTTGGCTTGTTCCTTCAATAGTTTTTCAAGTTCGGCGGTTTTGTCCCCAGCCTGTTCGGTTCCGCATGCTACAGCTATCATCGACAATAGCAGGTATGCAAATAGTTTTTTCATAGGTTTTGATATGATCGGTTATCAGAATTTATAGTTTCCTAGGGCTTTTTCGAGCTCTACCTTGGCTACAGCGGCCGCTAACAAGGCCGAGTAGTAATTCGTTTCAGATTCTCGCAAGGAAGATTCGGCATCTACAATTTCAAGGCTAGATCCTACCCCGCGGTCATACTTGACCTTAGATATTCGAACGATTTCCCTTGCTAAATCTCGGTTCTTTTTTTGCATTCGCAAATCTTCGATTCCCTTGTTGAGTTTGGAAACGGCATTCCTGTATTCCAACTCCAGACCGTGCTCAAGTTTGATAGAGCCATTCTCAACCATTTGCAATTTTAAGCGGGCCTGTGATATTTGCTGCCTTGTTTTCAATCCACCAAACAAGGGCATCTTCAACGATGCGCCCACTATGGATGTGGGATACCACTTATAACTGCTTTCCAAAATATTGAACTCGTTGCGGGAAGCATTGGCGCTGTAACTACCAAAGGCCACCAGCGAAGGCCATTGAAGCGAACGGTATCGTTTCAAATCGAGTTCGGTCAGTTTGTACTGTGTTTCCAGAATCGAGTACTCGATTCTTTTTCGGTAGTCCATGTCCGTGGTGGCTACTTGGCTTGAGAATCCTTCGGCATCAGGCAAAGGCTCCGTCAATTCAAGCTCTGTGTTCAAATCCATTCCTAATTGGAACTTCAGTAAATTATAACCGTCGGATACAGATCGGGTGGTCTGCAGGATGGCGGTCTCCAGCAGGTTGTAATTAAGGTCTATCCTGTCAATATCTACCTTCTCAACAAATCCTTTATCGAAAAGGGCCTTCGTATCTCGGCGTAATTTGTCAATTCTTTCGAGGTCGCCCTTAAGCTGCTTCAATTTTTCTTGAATTACCAAAACCATATAATAGGTTTTGGTGATATTCACAGCCATTTCTATTTTCAGTTGTTCCGCATTTTTCTGCGAAAGCTCTTTATACACCTTGGTTGCTTGAACGCCTATCAGATATGAACCATCGAAGAGAAGCTGCGATGCCGAGATGCCGGCAGAGGATGACCAGGGTTGACCGAATTTAACGGGTGCGTATGAACCGGGAGGACCTCCAAAAAATTCGGCTGGTACAAATTGAGTTGGTATTTCAATGAATTTGTTCAGGTCGGCACTCAAGTTTATTTGAGGCAGGCCGATGGCAATGAGTTCATTGATTTTTGTCTGCGCAATGGCTATCTCCAAATTGGCATTTTTGATGTCTGGGTGATTGGCGATAGCGTATTCAATGGATTGTTTAATGTCAAAGGCTTCCTTCGCAGACGAATCCTGGCCTAGAACTTTGGAACCTGTTGCCAGTAATACAACAAAAAAGAAATTACGCAGGAGGTTTATAGGTCTCATGTTATGGGTTGAGATGGTTGAGCTTGTATTTAAGAATCAGTTTTTGTCCCTTGATGGTCGTGATACCATGCATGAAGTGGTCAAAGAGCGCAATTTGTACATCCTTCACATGGAGCTTCCCGTTGGGAAACAAATCGGGGTTGAATCCCATTTCCACCTCTTCCAATCGAAGCCTGGCCAATACCTTTACCTGAATATCTTCCCTGTATAGTCCAGTGGCAATTCCGCGCTCCAGATTGTCGACTACACATCCGAACATGTGTTCCTCTTTAAATGAAACATAGCTTTGCCACGCTTGAGGATAATACTTACGAATGTCGAAGAGCAGATTCGGGTTCATTGAACCCAGCATCATTTCCATGTGCGACATCATCAACATGAGCTCCTCCACCGCATCTGTTGCCTTTTGCGATATTTCGTCGAAGGCGGCTTTGCGTTTATCTAAATCGTAGTTACAGCATTTCAAAAGCAATTCGTTCTTGTCGGCGAAATGCTTATACAATGTTTTTTTGGAGATGGAGAGATGCTTTGCCACATCATCCATGGTAATGCTCTTCACCCCGAATCGGAAGAAAAGATCGGTAACCAATTGGATGATGCGCTCCTTTGACTCGCTTGTTAGGCCGTCGGCATCGCGATCTGGTGTTTGTATTTCAGAGGCCATGGTAGAATGGGTTTGCAAAACTATGGAAACTATAATCGTTTACAAAGTTTCCATAGAATTTGTTTCTCCAATTCTTTAATAAATTGAAATGTAGGTTATTATAATTGCCTAATGCTATTTTGCAAATTGGTTGGGTTGGTGGGATGTCGTATCTTTGCCAAGCAAAATCATGGATATCAACACCTCTAACTCCATTTCTCCAATTGATGGCCGATACCGTAAGGTTTGCGAGCCACTCGCTCCATACTTCTCCGAGGCAGCATTGATTAATTACAGAGTCAGGGTAGAGGCTGCTTATTTGCTCTACTTGTCGAAAATCAATTTGAAGGGTTTTCACAAACTGGGTACGGATGCCACTGCTGCGCTTAACGCCTGGGCTTCCGCCGATGCTGAAGTGGATTGTGTTCGCATCAAGGAGATCGAGGCCGTTACCAACCATGATGTGAAGGCTGTAGAGTATTACATGAAGGAGAAGCTCGGTAATTTGTTGGGAGAAGCATCGGAGTTCATCCATTTTGGTTTGACATCGCAAGACATCAACAATACGGCTACGCCAATGATGGTTCGCGATGCGGTGATGCAAATCATGTTGCCTGCATTAGATGAAATTATCAGCGCGCTTTCCATTAATGCTGAACAATGGAGATCCATACCAATGCTTTCACGCACGCACGGACAACCTGCATCTCCAACCACGCTCGGAAAAGAGATTGCCGTTTTTTGTGAGCGCTTGGTTCATCAACGGAATTTGTTAGCCACTATACCATGGTCGGCTAAATTCGGCGGTGCAACCGGAAACTTCAATGCACATCATGCGGCTTACCCGGAGGTGGATTGGGCTGATTTTGGAAACAGATTTGTTCATTCCTTGGGTTTGGTTCGCTCACAAACCACAACTCAAATTGAGCACTACGATAACCTTGCTGCATTGTTCGACAATTGGAAGCGCATCAATACTATTTTGATTGATTTCAGTCGCGACATGTGGACTTACATATCACTTGGCTACTTTTCACAAGCAGTCAAGGCTGGCGAGGTTGGATCATCTGCAATGCCACACAAGGTGAACCCAATCGACTTTGAAAATGCCGAAGGAAATCTTGGAATGGCTAATGCCATATTTACATTTCTTTCGGAGAAGCTTCCTGTTTCGAGACTGCAACGCGATTTAACCGACTCCACTGTACTAAGGAATGTGGGTGTTCCGTTTAGTCACACGCTTATCGCTTTGCGATCCTTAGCGAAAGGTATTTCCAAAGTTCGTGTCAATGAAAAAAATATTTTATCCGATTTGGATTCCAACTGGGCGGTTGTTGCCGAAGCCATTCAAACCATATTGCGTCGTGAAGGATACCCCAAGCCTTATGAGGCCTTGAAGGATTTGACCCGTACCGGTGGCGATGGGATATCAAAGAACGACCTCCATGCGTTCATAAAGCAGCTCTCCATTTCGGATGAGATTAAACAAGAAATGCTGGCCATTACCCCACATAATTATATCGGTGATGCCAATTCATTTCATACTCCTTCCTGATTTTCATGCAAGAGGTCAAGGTTTCGGGTTTTACTTTCGTAAGAAACGCAATTAAGTTCGGTTATCCGATTAGGGAAGCCATACTATCGGTATTGCCGTTATGCGACGAATTCATCGTAATGCTTGGCAATTCGGAAGATGATACGCGGAAGGTAATAGAATCCATAGCTGATCCACGCATACGAATCTTTGATAGTACATGGGATGAGACCTTAAGGGAGGGTGGAAAGGTTTTGGCAGTTGAAACCGATAAGGCCATGGATAAAATTTCACCTGATAGTCATTGGGCATTTTATATCCAAGCTGACGAGATTTTACATGAGCATGGCTTCGAGGCGGTGCGAGATGCTATGCGTAAATACCGCGATGATAATAGGATTGATGGACTGCTTTTCAATTACAGGCATTTCTACGGCTCATATGATTATATTGGAGATTCACGGAAATGGTACCGTAAAGAGATCCGTGTAGTTAAAAATGATAAGTTGATTCGCTCCTATCGCGATGCGCAAGGGTTTCGAAAGGCTGGGAAAAAGCTCCATGTGAAAGAGGTTTATGCATTTATACACCACTACGGGTGGGTGCGTCCTCCCAAAACCATGCAAGCCAAGCAGGAGACATTTCACAAGCTATGGCATAGCGACGAATGGGTAAAGAAGAATGTAGCCGTGTCCGAAACTTTCGATTATTCAAAGGTGGATTCTTTATCCTTGTTTCGTGGAACGCATCCCGCTGTCATGCAGGATTGGATTTCTAAAATGAATTGGAAATTTGAATATGATTCCGCCAAAGCTAGAAGGAGCGCAGTGGCCGCCGTGCTTCATTCGCTCGAGACACTAACCGGATGGCGATTGGGTGAATATAAAAACTACAAGATTATTGTAGGTTAATTCGAAATAGAGGCCTCTTTCATTTTTTCGGCATTCTCAGCCATCTGCAAGGCGGTCAGGAATTCCTGGATGTCACCATTCATAACGGCGGGAAGGTTGTAGCTGCTGATTCCTATGCGATGGTCGGTTACACGGCTCTGTGGATAGTTGTATGTTCGGATCTTGGCCGACCTGTCGCCGGTAGAGACAAGTGTTTTTCTTCTTCTCGCGGTTTCTTCCTGTCTCTTGTTGATCTCCATTTCATAAAGTTTGGATTTCAACATCTGTAAAGCTCGCTCACGGTTACCGTGTTGTGATCTTTCAATCTGACAAGTAACCACAATTCCCGTGGGTTTATGCGTCATCTGCACCTTCGTCTCTACCTTATTTACATTTTGTCCACCCGCACCACTGGACCTGGCTGTTTGTACTTCCAAGTCGGCCGGACTGATCTCAACTTCATAATCCTCGTCCGCTTCGGGCAAAACTGCCACGGTGGCTGCAGAGGTGTGTACACGACCCTGTGCCTCCGTTTCGGGCACTCTTTGTACCCGATGCACACCGCTTTCAAATTTCAATGTGCCATATACATTCTCGCCGGTTACTTCAAAAACAACTTCCTTGTATCCACCGGTATTTCCATCATTGGTATCGGCCACCGTTACTTTCCATCCACGACCTTCGCAGTAGCGAGTGTACATACGAAACAAATCGCCGGCGAAGATACTGGCTTCGTCGCCTCCGGTACCAGCCCTGATCTCTACAATGGCATTTTTGCTGTCTTCAGGATCCTGCGGAAGCAACAACACCCGAATTTCTTCTTCCAGTTCAGCTACCAACAGCGAATTGGACTCCAGCTCTTCCTTGGCCATCGCCTTGAATTCTTCATCTTTTTCGGTAGCGATAACATGTTTTGCTGAATCGATGTTGTCCAATGCCGATTTGTACTTCTTATAGGCATCAACTATTTTTTCGAGATCGCGCCAACTCTTGGTCAGCGCACGAAATCTTTTTTGATCTGCTATGACACCAGGGTCGCCTAGTTGCGTCCCGATCTCCTCATACCTGTGCTTGAGTGACTCCAGCTTTTCAATCAGCGAATCCATATCCTAATTTTAAATCAGTATTCGCAATTGACTCCATTGTGTGAAATGGTCAGTTTCTTGTTCTCCGATGGCTCTACTCGTCCTACAATCCTAGCATCAATACCGAAAGATTTGCTGATCGAAATGATATCATTCGCGATGCTTTCATCCACATAAATTTCCATACGATGTCCGCAATTGAATACCTTCAGCATTTCCTGTAATGGAGTTTTCGATTGCTCTTGAATCAATTCGAACAGGGGAGGGAAGGGGAACAAGTTATCCTTGATAACATGTCCACTTTCAATAAAATGCATCACTTTGGTTTGACCGCCACCCGAACAATGTACCACTCCGTTGATTTCGGATCTGAATGCATCCAATATTTTTTTCATCACAGGCGCATAAGTTCGAGTAGGCGATAAAACGAGTTTGCCGGCATGTACAGTGCCATTGAATCCTGAAAAGGCATCACTGATTGAAATTTCATCCGTAAGCGCTTTCGAACCAGTATAAACCATGGATGGATCTATGGCGCTGTCGTAGGTTTCTGGATAACGGTTCCTTAAGTCTGCTCCGAAAACATCATGTCTCGCAGATGTGAGTCCGTTACTGCCCATGCCACCATTGTATTCGGTTTCGTAGGTTGCTTTACCAAAGGAGGCCAATCCCACGATGACATTGCCGGGTTGGATTCTATGATTGGATATAACATCCGAGCGGCGCATCCGAGCAGTTACAGTGCTATCTACAATGATGGTACGAACCAAATCGCCTACATCTGCCGTTTCACCTCCGGTCGACCAAAGTCCCACGCCCAAAGAACGCATCCTTTCAAGAAACTCTTCAGTACCCTTGATGATGGCTTCAATCACTTCGCCTGGAATCAGCATCTTATTTCTACCGATGGTAGATGAGATCAAAATATTGTTGAATGCTCCAACGCATAACAGGTCGTCCGTGTTCATTACAATGGCATCCTGTGCGATACCTTTCCAAACGGACAGGTCTCCGGTTTCTTTCCAATATGCATAAGCCAGCGAGGATTTCGTACCCGCGCCATCGGCGTGCATGATGGTGCACCAATCGGGATCACCCGTCAGAATGTCGGGTACAACCTTGCAAAAGGCTTTTGGATAAAGCCCTTTATCGGTGTCCCGGATGGCTTTGTGCACATCCTCTTTCGAGGAGGAAACGCCTCGGGACTCATATCTATTTGAATCGGACATGTATATAAACATGGAAAGCATCCCGTTCAGGATGCTTTCCGTTGGTTATGTTGAATTAACTACTTCTTCT
>JBKCHO010000121.1:0-23723 GCA_046302815.1 Bacteroidota bacterium
TCGCACCGTTCGTGGACAAGCCACCCGCCGACTTATTGGTTTTTGATTTGAAAAGATGTATTCTACATAGGTTTAGAGCACCACCACCTACCACCACTACTCACCATTAAACTCCAACGCTGGCTGAGTAAGTGAGCGAAGCGAACGCATCGAAGCCAGGGAAGCGATTGTTTTTTTAATGTCCTCGCTACAGGCAAGGACTAGAAAGACAGAACAATCATCTACGCTGGCTGAGCTCGGTCGAAGCCAGCGAAACAAATCCTGTCAAATAAGAACGCTGATTGGGCGTCAAACCATATTTTACTAAAAAATATAGGTATTTGGGGATTATAATCACTAAAAATATAGTATATTTGGTGATTATGATAAAAAGAACCCTTTCCCAAGTCCTTAAAAAACGTTTTAATAAGGGTAAAGCCATATTGCTGCTTGGACCAAGGCAAGTGGGTAAAACGACCCTTTTGAGGGAGTCTTTAGCAAAGAAAGATTTTTTATTTCTAGACGGTGATGACACGGAAATCCGTTCGTTGCTACGCAACGCAGGTAAATCCAAATTGATGGCGATAGTAGGAAACTACAAGTGGGTTTTTATTGATGAAGCCCAACACATACCGGATATTGGACTAATTGCTAAAATCATTACCGACCAATTTAAGGACGTGCAATTGTTGATCAGCGGTTCATCTGCTCTTGAAATCAATCAATCGACTCAGGAGTCGCTCACCGGCAGAAAATTCGAATATCAGTTATTTCCCATCAGTTGGGAGGAATTTGAAGACCACGTTGGTTATGCTGAAGCATCTGCACAATTGGAGGAGCGGTTGATTTATGGAATGTACCCGGATGTGATAAACAATAGACATGATGCGCGTGAGGTGCTGAAACAACTCACGTCAAGTTATTTGTATAAGGACGTGCTTTCACTTACAGGAATCAAAAAGCCCGAAATATTGGAGAAGCTGCTCAAAGCGCTTGCATTACAGTTAGGGAATGAGGTTTCTTACAATGAACTTGCCAGCTTGGTTGAAATAGACAAAACAACCGTTTCAAAGTACATCGATCTTCTTGAAAAAGTATTCATCGTGTTTCGCTTAAACAGTTTTAGTAGGAATCAGCGAAATGAAATAAAGAGTAGTCGCAAAATTTATTTCTATGACAATGGAATTCGGAATATGGTCATAAATAATTTGAACTCTCTTGATTTACGTATGGACAAAGGAGCTCTCTGGGAAAATTTTTTAATTTCAGAGAGAATCAAGTTGCAGGCATACCATCAATTGCATACTTCCAATTATTTCTGGCGAACGGTCCAGAAGCAAGAGATTGATTTTATTGAAGAAAAGGATGGTATACTGAATGCTTATGAATTCAAGTGGAACAGCAGAGGCAAGAAAAAAATACCTGGTACTTTTTTGCAAGAATACAATGCCGAAGGAGTGGTAATCGACGTTAACAACTTCAGGACATTCGTAAGAAAAGCGACCTAGTTTTATATCGATGGGCGATTATGGTTTTTTCGCAGTTGCCCGTCCTTAACAAAGGAACGCTGATTGGACACATAGCCACGGATTAGCACGAATTAAATGGTATTCGAAAATCAAATCCGCGTTCTCTCCTATGTCAAAAAGGAACGTTGGTTGGGCGGATAGCCACGGATAAAAACGGATTAAATTACTGCTGAAAATCAAATCCGCGTAAATCCGCTAGATCCGTTTTATCCGTGTTCAACCCTGCTTCCAAAAAGGAACGCTGATTCGGCGGATAGCCACGGATTATCACGGATTGAATGGTATTCGAAAATCAAATCCGCGTTGATCCGCTGAATTTATAAGATCCGTGTGCCCGCTTTTCTCTAAGTCTAAACCCCTCAAAATAAACGTTTAATATCATTTTCGAACTTGCGGATGTTTTATTTGAGAATTAATTTTACCATAGGGAGGGGTGCGAAGCGCCCCCTTTTTTAGTTGAAAAAATCCGTTTTTACGGGCAAAACCCTATTGCACAGATTCTAAAAAATCCCTAACATTGTTCAATGAATTTCATGTTCGTTCCTCACAAAGTCGCTTTCTGACTGAGGTAGGGTTAATAACCTTGATTGACTTAATAATGATGAACTCATTTATACATGTTGGCAGTAGGCCGTTGCGGAATGCGCTAGATGATGCATCCTAAAATACCCTCAATGACTATTGACTATTGACTATTGACCAATGACCAATTACTAATGACTAAATCTAACCCAAATACCATGAAAACAAAATCACTCGTTTTAATCCTATCACTGTTAGCATCCACTTCCCTCTTCTCCCAAATCCCATCCTATGTCTCCACTAACGGACTGGTAGGCTATTGGCCCTTCAACGGCAATGCAAATGATGCGAGTGGGAATGGGAATAATGGAACGGTGAATGGTGCTACGGTCACAACGGATAGGAATGGTAATGCCAATGGGGCGTATAGTTTTGATGGGGTGGATGATGAGTTTTCTATAGGGAATTCTAATTCTTTTGATAATCTAAGTCAAATGACAATTTCAATTTGGGTAAATTTCGCTAGTTTACCCAATTATCAGTCCGCTTTAGGAGGCCACAATCTTTTTAGTAAAATGGAGCCTGTTGGCGCTAATGCCACTGGCTCTTTCTCCATCTACACCGAATATGATTATGATGCTCTTAGGTTTGATACTAGAATCGGCGGTGGCAATCAAATAAATCTGAGGTTCGAGCCTTTTTCAACTTTTTTAACAACTAATACTTGGAATCACATAGTAGCTATTTATGATGGTTCTAAAAATAAAATTTACTGGAATGGTCAGTTGGTAGCTGTATCAAGTAATTCAGTTATTGGTTTAATTGATAATACTACTTTTGATATATATACAAGCAATGACTACCAAAACATTGATAGATGGAATGGGAAAACGGATGAGATATCTTTGTGGAACCGAGCCCTTACCCAGCAAGAAATCACCGCCCTGTACCAATCCAACAACTGCAGTGTTCCAGCGTATGTGCCTACCAACGGACTCGTTGGCTATTGGCCCTTTTGCGGTAATGCGAATGATGTGAGCGGGAATGGGAATAATGGGGTTCTTAACAATGGTGTTTCCAATTCAAATGATAGGTATGGCAATTCAAACTCCGCGTTCCTTTTCGATGGGGTAGATGATTACATTCAAACAATAAATGCTGGACCTAATGGCACTGGAATTTCTTTGTCTTATTGGTATAAAACTTCTGTTTTTATAAATAATGGAGCTAATTGCGCAAACATATTTAGCTACGGTGGCTCAAGTTGGGGCACCTTGTTTGAAGCGAACTTTAATCATTGGTCTGCTCAAACAACAGGACCCTGTTTTGGTCCATCAATGACTGCGGCTGGAACTCTGATAAGCCGAGGAGGTATTCCAATACCAGATTCCACTAAATGGCATCATGTTGTAATTGTTTTACCTTCTGGTGCCACGGACTTGAATGCAGTTAAATTCTATTTTGATGGCATTGAGTTATTGGGAACATGTTCATTTGCCAATTACGGTGCACCCAACCTTAACATTGGAACAGCTAATCCTATCAGAATTGGTAGTGGATATCAATTAAATGGAGTGAATTTTCAAGGTATCCTGGATGATATTGGCATTTGGAATCGCACCCTCACGCCGCTTGAAATCCAACAACTTTACAACTCTACACCGTGCACCAAACCCGCCATTGTAACCCTTGGCACCAGTGCCACTACGGTGCGTTGTCCCAATGATTCGGTTTCCATTTTTGTAGTGGAGCCTACCGGTCCGGGCTTGTTCTACGAGTGGTATCGCAACGGCACAGCACTTCCAACTGCCACGGCAAGCTCCATTACCGTGAGCGACATCGCCAAATACAAAGTAGCCGTGAGAACCGGTCCCGGAGTGGATTGTCAACGCATCTCAGGCATTGTTCAAACCACTACGGCCACTCCTCCTGTAATCACCATCACCGCTCCCAACGGCAACGCCTATTGTCCGGGCGATAGCGTTTTGCTGACTGCCACAGGTGCTACCGCCGGCTACAGCTACCAATGGAAACGCTTTGGTGTGGCCATACCCGGTGCTACCTCAGCCAACTTCAACGCTACCCAAACGGGCAACTACCGTTGCGAAGTTACCAATGCAGGCGGTTGCATCAGCTTATCCAACATTATCGGCGTGACCAATGGCACCTCTTGCCGCGTCATGCAAGAACAACCAAGCGATGTGAGTGTCTATCCAAATCCTGCCAAGAACAGCTTCACGGTATCGTTCAACGACATCGGCAACGAGATTCCCGTTTCCATCGAACTTCGCAACCTGCAAGGCCAAATCATCGAAAACCGCATGCTGAATGGCATCACCGATGTGCAGTTCAACACCGGAAAGCTATCTCCATCCATGTACCTGGTGCGAATCATGCTGGAGAGTGGCGATGTGGTGGAGAAGAATGTGATGGTGGAGTAGGTAGCCTAAAAAAAGGGAACGCTGATTAAGCGGATTGTGCGGATTTAATTAGCTTACAAATCAAATCCATATTTATTAGTATGATCCGCTAAATATGCATTCCACTTTTCAATGATATTGAGAAAATAAAACGTCCGCCAATGGCGGACGTTTGCTCTTAAACCGGCGGACCCGAAGGGATTATTTGAATGAACCCTTGAGGTCGGTTTTGCAATAGCAAACACTAGCTGCTGGCGCAGCATTACTTTTATTTTACTTCCGGAATTTGGAAGCGAACTTCCATTCCTTCCGTAAAATAAAAACATCCGCCTTTGGCGGATGTTTGCTCTTAAACTGGCGGACCCGAAGGGATTCGAACCCCCAACCAACAGAACCGGAATCTGTCATTCTATCCAGTTGAACTACGGGTCCAGGTAACTTTTATCTAATTCAAGAGCGCATTCAGTTATTTTTTTTTGACCCTCCCCCAACCAACAGTCCCGAATAATCGGGACGGAATCTGTCATTCTATCCAGTTGAACTACGGGTCCAGGCAATGTGATGCAAATTTAGTGATTTTTATGCCAATCAGCCGACCTCGAAAGCTCTGATTCATAGATGATACGGAAATAAAAGTGGGTGCTTAAAAATTAAAGGGCTGAGCTAAAATCACCTAACCAGCATCACCACTCCCGACTGCAATTGGGTGTTATCGTCGTAATCCTTAAAACGAATGTTCCATGAATATACCCCCGAAGGCAATTCATTACCGCTATTGAAATCGCTACCATCCCATCCTCGAATCGGATTATCAGATGAAAATACCAATTGCCCCCATCGATTATAAATCTGCATCACATAACCTATCGACTCAATGCCAACAGAAACGGGTGTGAATACATCATTGATCCCATCCCCATTTGGTGTAAAGGAATTAGGGATGTAAAATGTCAAAGTTGGTAAAACAACCAGCGATTGATCGAACTGATCCTTACAACCAAGATCAGAGGTGGCAACCAATGAAACCACATAGGTGCCCGTATCCGAATAGGTGAACGATGGATTTTCAAGATTGGAAACCGTGTTGGTAAGATCGCCAAAACTCCAAAGCCATTGATTAGAGCCACTCGAAAGATTCGTGAATCGAACCTCCGGATTGGAAATATCTGGTTTTGTTGGTGTGTAGATGAAATCAGCAACTGGAGTTGGCCATACATCCAACAAAATAGGTGTTGATGCCGTATAAACACATCCATCAACTCCGGTTACTGTCAGCGTAGTCGAATAATCGTCGGATTGAAAGCAATGTGTCGGATTTTGCAGTTGCGAAAAATTTCCATCACCGAAGTCCCACAACCAGCTGGAAATTCCCGCCGGCTGTGATACCAATGTATTGTCATTGAAACTCACGCAAAGTGGCTCACATCCTTCCGTTATATCGGCATCCATTAACACGGTCAAATTCGGAGAAACAGAAAAAGCAGTTGAAGCAGTCGCAGTACATCCGTTTTGATCCGTAACCAATACAGAATAACTTGCACCTGATGCAGGAGTTATAGTTAGTGTGGATCCAATAACTGCACCTGGGCTCCATTCATACACATATCCAGTTGTGCCTCCACTGGCCGCAGCACTCAATGAAACCTGTCCATTATTGCAAACAACCGAAGGCGTAGAGGTTGCAGCCACAGTAAGCAACGAGGGCTCTGTGATTATTGAAGAGGCGTTTATCGGACATCCGCCAAGAGGTGTAACGGTTACCGAATAGGTGCCAGGAGAAAGATTGCCAATTGTGGAACCTGTCCCAACCAGGGGAGACCAATCGTAAGTATAAGGACCAACCCCATTTGTTACCACGGAAATAGAACCATCACCGGCAGCTTGACAGCTGATTTGTGTTGAGTTCAAGATTACATTTTCTATAGTTACTGGAACTGTAATTGAAGTAGGGGCGCCACAAGTATTCGTTGCAACGAGCGAAACATTATAAGTTCCCGGAGAAGAAAAGGCATGCGTTGGATTTTGAAGTGTAGAAGTATTTGCCGAACCGGAAGCGGGATCTCCAAAATTCCATTGGAAACTTGAGACACAGGTGTTAGTAAGATTGGTGAAGGCGACCGTGTTTTGACCAGCGCAAGCAAAAGAAAAATCGGCATTGTAAAGCGGAGCCTCACTGATTAAGATATCATCCAATGCCATTCCGTCGTAGGCATTGCAGGAGGTGCCCGAACCAAACAAGAACCGAAACCTGACATTCGATTGCCCAGCCAATGCAGACAAACAATGCGAGGCGGTTACCCAACCATTGCTGCCAAAACCGCCTGTACAAGATCCGGAGGTGGCTCCTGCCCTACCCGACCACCCATGTTTCACTGCAATGGTATTGAGCCATGTGATGTTGCCGTAGTTGTACCAGTTTTGATTCAGACAATCCACTGGATCGTTAAAAGCGCCTACATTGGTCCAAGTGGTTCCATTAAGCGAATACTGCAACACCATACCGTCCCATTGCCGTTCACACTCCCAAAATATTTTGAAACTGATCCATGGAAAGTCGAGATTCGAAAAATCAAAACACGGACTTAGTAAATAGCATTGTGCCGAAGACGCATACCCCGATCCGGTAAGACCTCCCACACACCAAGCATTGACTCCACCCCCAGCTGAATTGATGGTAGCTCTGGATGGTGCGCCCCAAGCCCAATTATCGATACCGGAAACTACACCCGAAGTCCATGCCGGACCATTTTCAAAACCCTCGTTATAGGGAAAAGATGAAATCACATTGGTACATTGTCCAGCCGCAAAATGAGAACAAAATAGCATGGTGAAAAAAGCTATTTGAAGTATACACTGGCGAATGCATATATGAATGTGTCGGTTCGTAAAGGAACATAATGCCGTGGAATAAAAAAAGGAAATCAACATCTCTCAGTCCAAATTGAAGCGACTTAAAAAAGCTTATGGACTTTGCTGACGACATCATCCAAAACAATTTCCTGCATACACTTGAAATGAGATTTCGGACATTGATTGAAACCGATTTTAGAACAAGGACGACAACCTAAACCCTGCACCTCGAAAATGTGGCTCTCACCTACCCCATCTGGTAAATAGGGTGTCATGCCGAACACAGGAGCCGTATTACCCCACAGAGAAACGATACGCTTGCGGAAAGCGGCTGCAATATGCATCAATCCGGTGTCGTGTGTAATAACCACACGGGAATCACGAACCAATGAAGCCGATTGATTCAAATTGAATTTCCCACATGCATTGAAGACCATAGATTCATTACCCCTCACAATAACTTCACCCTGTTCATAATCATCCTTACCACCTAACAATACAACTGGTAAGTGTAGTTTGGATGCCAATTCATTCAACCTATGTGCAGGCATACGCTTAGTGACATGTTGTGCTCCTATAACCATGGCCACAAAACCATCGCGATGCTTATCAGGCAGCACATTCAAATCAACTCGATCCATTTCCGGAATGAAATAGTCTAATCCCGCACCATCGTTCTTCACTCCAATATCAGCCACCGTTTTAAAATATCGATCAACGATATGCATGTCGGGCATCCGGTTCCATTTAAGATTCACCAGAAGCCATTTCTCGATATTGAGTTTTGGAAATGCCGCATTGGGAGCACCAATTCCACGACGCACCCGGATACTGCGGATGTTATGATGTAAATCGGCTACAAAATCAAATCGCTCCGATTTCAATTTTTGAATTGTGGACTGCAAATCATTGTCCAATTCATGGACTTTGTTAATGTATGGATTGGACTTCAAAATGCCGGAGAATGCCGGTTTGGTTAGGTAATGGATCTCTACCCCATCCAATTGGCGGGAGGCACATCTAACGACCGGGGTGGTCAATACAATGTCACCAATGGAACTGAATCTTATGAAAAGCAGCTTTTTCAAGACCTTTTTTTGAGGTTACAAAGGTAGCTTTTTGAATCAACCACCCCAAAACTCCGCTTAGAATGCTTAAAATTGCATGTATTAGAGGCGAATCATGAAAAAAGTACTAGGGGTTATAATTGCCCTGCTTACGGTTTGGATCATTTTAGCCGTTTTTTCTCCTTCCGAGAACCACATTTCTCGAAGTGTTGAGGTTAGAGCTGAGGCTGATTCCGTATTCAATCAAATCAATATACTGAGCCGTTGGAAAAACTGGTCGTATTGGGAACGAAACGACCCTAAAATGGTTTCCAAACATACAGGACCCGCATCAGGCATTGGCGCAACACACCAATGGCAGAGCGAAGTGATGGGCAATGGAGAACTGACTATCATCGAAAGCAAAAGACCCAAAGGCATCAAATACGAACTCCGCTTTGAAGGGATGCGTCCTTCCATTGGAACGATTTCCATAGTGCCCAAAACCGATCGACTTCAAATCATCATGGATATGCGAATGCAATTTCCATTATTCATGCGTCCACTCGGACTCATCGCCGACCAGATGATTGGTCCCGATTTCGAAGACTCACTGAAAGAACTCAAAAAAATATCAGAACGGCCTTAACCCATTCCACAAAGAAAAATAACTGTTCCTCATGAAATCAAATATCATAATCCTATTGACACTGCTTTGTTTTTCAACAGCACAATGGACTTTCGCCCAAGAAGCATCACACAGCAGAGTCCGGATATACACAGGTACAAGCGGACTCCAGCGCCTTTCCAAGCTTGGCATTGAAACAGACCATGGCGACATCCGAAGACATGTTTGGCTGGTTACTGATTTGGATTCATCTGAGATTCGCAAAGTCAAGGACGCAGGGTTCCAGCTGGAGGTATTGATTGATGATGTAAAGAAGCATTACAGGGAACAAAATCATCATACCCATGAACATCAAAAAAGCGGCAGCTTACCTGTAGGATGCTCAGCAGCAGGAGCGCCTGTCTATAATGTGCCCTCACAATTTTCTTTAGGTTCTTATGCAGGATATTTTACCTACCAGGAAATGCTCGATAACCTGGATCAAATGGCCTCGCAATACCCCAACCTCATTACCATAAAAACCCCGCTACCTGGCGGTACCACCATTGAGGGAAGGCCCGTATATATGGTTAAGATATCGGATAACCCAACTGTAGATGAAAGCGAACCTGAAATGCTCTACACGGCAGTACATCACGCTCGAGAGCCCGGAGGTATGTCGCAATTGATTTTCTACATGTGGTACTTGTTGGAAAACCATTCAACGAACCCGGAGGTGGCTGCCATCATCGCCAATACGGAACTTTATTTCATACCATGTCTCAACCCCGATGGCTATTTATACAATGAAGCCAACGACCCACAAGGAGGTGGTCTATGGCGTAAAAACCGCCGCGATAATCTTGATGGCTCATTCGGCGTTGACTTAAACCGCAACTACGGATACAACTGGGGCTACGACGACAATGGCTCATCTCCTGATGGATTCACCGAAACCTTTCGCGGTTCTAACCCTTTCTCCGAACCGGAGACACAACTCATTCGCGATTTTGTAAACAGCAAGGATTTCAAAATTGCATTGAACTACCACACCTTCGGTAATCTTCTCATCTATCCTTGGGGATATGACTATTCCATTTATACGCCTGACTCGGCACTGTATGCCGATTATGGCAGATTGCTAACCACCTACAACAGCTACTCTTTCGGAACAGCTGATCAAACCGTGGGCTACATCGTAAATGGAAGCTCTGACGATTGGATGTATGGCGAACAAGGTTCCAAGCCTAAGATTTTCGCCATGACTCCTGAATGTGGCGACGCCTCCTTCGGCTTCTGGCCACCAACCAATGAAATCATTCCGCTATGTCAAAATACAATGTATCAAAATCTGACTGCGGCATTATTGACAGGGAAATATGCATCTCTCGAATCCTTTGGGTCAGACTTGGTTTCTACTGGAGGGGGTTATGTCCAATTTAGAGTAAAGCAACTTGGACTCGACACGACCGGAACTTACACCATCTCGCTAACTGGACTCACCAACAATATTTTTCAAACTGGAAGCCCTGTAGTTGTTAGCAACCTTTCACCAATGCAATCCATAACAGACTCCATTTCCTTTGCATTGATTTCACCCATGGTAAATGGCGACACCATCAAGTTTGTGCTTTCAATTGACAACGGAACTTTCGTTAGATCCGATACTATTGTGAAGTACTTTGGTTCACCCACAACTCTTTTTGCCTCCGATGGAAACAGTACAGCTGGATTCAATGGCAACCAATGGGGTGTTTCGAATACAGTCTTCTACTCCCCCAATGCATCCATCACGGACTCCCCAATCGGTGATTACAGCTCAAACCAAAATAAATCAATCCGAATGGCAACTGCCGTTAATTTATCGAGTGCCGTTATGGCCAAACTTACTTTTTTTGCCAAATGGGAGTTGGAAGCCAATTACGACTATGTGCAGGTTCAAGCCTCTACCAATAACGGAGCCAGCTGGACACCATTGTGTGGCAAATACACCGTCGAAGGCAGCAACTTTCAAGATCCAGGAGAACCACTCTACGAAGGGTTCCAAACATCGTGGGTGCAAGAGGAGATTTCATTGAACGACTATATCGGTTCGAATGTGCTCATTCGTTTCGTGCTGGTAAGTGATGGCTTTCTTGAATTCGATGGATTCTATTTCGACGACTTCAATGTTTCGAAAATTCTGCCGGGCACGAATGCTATTTCAGAACCCTTGGAGGCATCCGCACCTACACTTATGCCTAACCCCGCATCCAACTATGTGTTGATCTCCTGTGCACCGATAAATTCGGAAAGCATGATATCCGTTACCGATATTACTGGTAAAATCGTATTGGAAATCCCATGCAATGCACAACAGAGCACCATCCGTATAGAAACGGAAGATTTAAACGCTGGCGTTTACCATGTGAGGATACATCAAAAAGGCGCATCCAGTAAACCTGCAAAGTTGGTGGTTTATTGATTGGCCATTGGGGATTTCTCCGAAACAGACAAGTGACCCAGTCGATGCCACAAGTAAACCAAAGAACCTAAAAGCAAAAGCGCCCCAGCTTGATGTATGACGCCGAGCCAAAGTGGAACAGCATGCAATAGGGTGAAGATTCCCAAAACAAACTGTAGCACCACAAAAATTGCAGACATCCAAACGGCTGTCATTTGTCCAGCTTTCAACCTTGTAGGTTGCGTCTTGTTGTTTTTCCATGCATACCATAGCAGGAACAAAACACCAAAGAAGACCAGGTAAGCCAAATTACGATGTACGAATTGTACTCCCGACATGTTGTCGATGATACCATGCCAACCCATGGTCTGCACAGCGTAAAAAACAGAATCAGGAATAAACGAATCACCCATCAATGGCCAAGTATTGTAAATCAATCCAGCCTTCAAACCTGCTACAAAAGCACCAAACACAATTTGAATAAAAGTAACAACCAAAACGACTTTGGTGTATTTGTTCAAATTTGAAATCCAACCGGTCGGCTTTGTCTTCTCGGTATTGATTAGATCCATAGCAAACCAAAGCGTGAAGCAAAAAGTAATAAATGCAGTACAGAGATGTAGTGCTAAACGGAAATGGCTAACACTCGGTTCATCTATCAAGCCACTTTTAACCATATACCACCCGAAGAAGCCTTGCAATCCACCAAGTGCAAACAACAGCAAGCACTTCCATATAAGCTTCCGATCCAACTTACCTCTTACAACGAACCAAGCAAACGGAATCACGAATACCAATCCGATAAGTCTGCCTAAAAGCCGGTGTATGTACTCCCACCAATATATTCCTTTGAAATCGGATAACTCAAAATGATCGTTTATTTTCTGGTATTGGGGTGTTTGCTTATAGAGTTCAAATTCATGAACCCAATCGGCTTCAGTTGTGGGTGGGATAGTACCCGTAACTACATCCCACTTCGTAATAGACAATCCCGAACCAGTTAATCGAGTGATACCACCAACCACAACCATGGTGAATATCAAAAAACAGCCACTCAACAACCACATTACAATGGAAGTACGATCTGGGATAGATAGCGAAGACATAAACTATGGATGATTTACAATTGAAAGTAGACTAATTAAACAAATCTAGCCGAGGGTTGAACGCTTGCCAGCAACTCTAAACAATTTTGAATTTTTCTATCGCTTCATATATTAACCAGCACTTCTCAAAACCAATTGCGCCGTTTGTCGGCTCCTCTGCTCCAACAACACCTCCTTACCTACCGTCAATGATTCGATGGTGGACGGGTAGTAATGTCGAACCGTATACAATTGCAAACCCTCATTGTATAAAATTCGGAAACGGGACCTCAAGGTTTCAATAAGCGCAGGCACTTTTCGACTATCATTGTCGATACAAACAGAGAAGCTAATGGCGGAGTTTTGCATCAGGTTGATTTTTACACTTGCCTGAGCAAACAAGGAGAATATGTCGCTGAGACTCTCCTCCGCGATAAAAGAGAAATCCTTGGCCGATATACTGATCAGCATTTGGTTGTCCTTGAATATGTATGAGGGGATCAACGGTTTGGTTTGATAATCCTTTCCTATGACGGTTCCCGATAATGAAGGATCAATAAACGATTTTACATGTAATGGAATAGCCTTGTTTTCCAGTGGCTTGATGGTTTTTGGATGAATCACAGAAGCACCGAAGTAAGCCAGTTCAATTGCATCATTGTAGCTCATGCTTTCGAGTTTCTGCGCATCAGGGAAGTGCTTGGGGTCGGCGTTCAACACGCCCTGAACATCCTTCCAGATGTAAACAGCGGCAGCATCCATACAAAAAGCCAGAATAGCCGCCGTATAATCGGAACCCTCCCTGCCCAGCGTGGTGGTATAGTTCTCAGAAGTGCCACCAATAAAGCCCTGGGTAATGACGCAACAGCTTCCTGACGAAAAGGCGGAGTTAACTTGTGAACGTGTTTTTTCCAAACTCTCATCCCACAAGACCTTGCCCTCACGATAAGTGTTGTCGGTGCGCACCATATCCCTGGCATCTGCGAAAGCAACATTGATTCCAGATTGAACCAAAAACTCATGAACGATAATCGTAGAAACCAATTCTCCCGCAAATACGATCTGATCGTACACGAAATCATATCCCTTGGAGGGTTCATCTTCCAAACACCAATCTACCTCCACAAACACATTGTTGACTCGATTGAAAACAGGGTTTGATGAATCCGGAAAGAGTGATTTCATGATCTGCGCATGAAACATCCGAACTTCTTCCAAATGCTGCTTGGCCATCGCTTGGTCGTTGGCTATAACTCTAGCATTCACAACCTGCTCTAACGCATTGGTGGTTTTTCCCATGGCGGAAACAACCACCACCAGATTCTCCTTTGAAAATCCGCGGATGATATTGCTTACATTCCTAACAGAGTCGGCATCTTTAACGGAGGCTCCTCCGAACTTGAAAACCATCATCGCGTTAAATCTATTAATTGTTGGCGATTCAACTTGCAATTGATCCACTCTGAGTCGAAATCACAATTGTATTTGCGATAAAAACGAATGGCGGGCTCATTCCAATCCAGCACCTGCCAATGCATCTGCTTGGCTCCCAAGTCACGGGCATCTTCCATCACTGCTTTGAACAACTTCGCACCAATACCTTGACCACGCAACGGCTCGGTAACAACGATATCATCCAAATAAACTCCCTTACCTTTCCAAGTGCTGTATTTGATGAAGTATATAGCCATTCCAACCACCTTCTGTTCAACCTCGGCAACCAACATTTTGAAAACAGGGTTGTGACCGAAACCATCACGAAGCATATCCTCGGCAGTATTGGTAACCTCCAATGGGGCCTTTTCATAAAGGGCCAACTCACGAATCAGATTCAAAACCGCCGGAACATCATCCGGAAGACCTTTTCGTATTACACATTCCATGGCCCAAATTTACCAATAAACAGAGACCGAACGATAGTTGATATCCATTTGATTATCTTGATTTTGTGATATTTATAGATCCATCTTGACATGGTTGCATTAATTTAGCAACATGCAGTTGTTTCATCGAATCCTTGGCGATAAGGGACCGTTTTTGGTAATCCTACACGGTTTGTTCGGCTCATCCGACAATTGGCTCACCTTGGGAAAGACATTCGCAAAAAATGGGTTTCGAGTGGTTCTGACCGATTTAAGGAACCACGGTCTATCGGAACACAATGAAACCTTTGATTTGAAATCGATAGCTGAGGACTTAACAGAACTTCTGTCTCAGCTCACAAAAGAAAAAACATTTATACTCGGCCACAGCCTTGGCGGCAAGGTTGCAATGCAACTAGCCGTTACACATCCGGAAATGATAAACGGAATCATCGTTGCGGATATAGGACCGATGCCATATCAAATCAGACATGAAGACATTGTAAGCGCCTTGCAATCGGTAGACACCTCCATCCTGCAAAGCAGAAAAGAAGCTGAAGAGCAATTATCGAATACTATACCAAGCCTCGAAATCAGACAATGGCTTTTGAAAAACCTGTATTGGAAAGAAAAAAACCGATTGGATTGGCGATTCAACCTAAATGTAATAGCCAACAATTTGAATGAGGTTATAGCCGGTATAGAAAGCACCACGCCTTCAAATGTTCCCGCATTGTTTTTGAGAGGAGAACTATCAGACTATTTGAAAGAATCGGATTTGGATAGCATTAAAAATACTTTTGCAAATGCTTCAATGCAAATGATTCCTCATGCTGGACACTGGCTGCATGCCGACAATCCAAAAGCAACATTGGAACATTGTCTTTCATTCATGGAGCTACTACGCTAACTACTGTACCAACATTCGCATTGGCTTTGAGTCGCCAACTTGCAACAGGTAACAGCCAGGAGAGATAGCGCCAAGTTCAAGATGGAATTTATTCACACCCGGTACAATGGTCTCCATTTTTGCTGACAATACCTTGCCCATCACATCCATTATCAACAATTTCATTTGAGCCTGTTTTTCGGAGGTGAAAGATATATTGATATGACTGGAGGCAGGATTCGGATATACGACCCATCCATCGGTGCCATCAAGTAAGGCCTCATCCAATCCCAAAGTGCCGCCATTGCCATTGTACATATGAAGAAACTCCTGGAAAAATTGATTCACGACAGCATGATCGTGAATAATCAAGGTATTCTCATCATTCCGCTGGGTAGCGGCCGAACTCCAATTGTGAGAGCCAGTTAACACCATCGGATCGCTATTCAAATAGGTGTGATCAATCAAAGCATACTTGTGATGCATGATGCCGGGATTGTTGGCGAAATCGAATAACAACATGTTCGATCCTATAGCATTTTGAATGATTTGAAAGGCCGTACCGCTTCCGCCTGATGAATCGTTCATGATCCCAAACGCACCTACTCCGTTATTCAGTACACGATCGTCGATGGCATAAGCCAAGTCGGTTCGAGTGAGTACCATGGTGGCAAAGCAGATATTGTGGTCGGCGGATTGAATGGTTCGAATGATTTGTGCATTCACATTGTCGCTGGGACTGAAATAGCTTTCAACGATTTTGCCTCCGACATTCAGTACATGTGGCGTGTTGTCGGATTTATCCGGCCCGAATTTGCTAAGCGATGTATTCGGTAGCAGTCCTGATCCGCCCCACATCTCCTGGAATTCCATAGTATATACTTTGGCGAGCGATTGGTCTTGGATAAAGACTAGATTGTTGCGATCGTCTTCAAGCTGACCCAAGGTCCAATTGGTGGATCCCGACAAAACCACCGGCTTATTGGGGTTCGTATGGTTTGCATCCATGATCACAAATTTATTGTGCATGATGCCGTAATAAAATGGAGGTGTTGTAGGCGATTGTAAAACTGGTATGGCTGGATTCAGCAACTGTAAACCGTTGTTGGTGTTGGTTCCATCTGCAATGACTCTTACCTGCACACCCCTGCTATATGCATCGTTGATGGCTTGGGCAATGAGGTTGCCACCAGGTGAATCGAAACTATAAATGGCAATGTCGAGTGAAGCTGTTGTGCGGTCGATGTAGGCCTTGATTGTATCATCGGCCAAATCGTTGAGGTAAACAGCGAAGTTGTTCCCAATGGCCCCATTGGCAATGTCAACTGGACGAGTAAAATAAGACTTGATGCTACCTGAAGATAGCGATTGCGTAATGAATGGTCTAATGGTGGAAAAGGCCGTATCGCCAGCGCTCACGGAGTACGCTTGTATGTAATAAACCTGTGCAGGAGTGCCTCCACCAATAGCAACGACAGGCGCATTAGTGGAGCCGGGCCCCGACAAAGTACCCAACTCAAGATTGGTGGTAAGACCATACCTCAAGAAATGTTGAGCATTCACATTGGTTTCCCACGATATATCGAACCCGCTGGTAGTAATATTTTGAACAAAGGGTTGACGGATTATAGACAATGCTCCGGTAACAATAATATCGTTTGAGTCGCGGGGCAGAATTTGATATTGCGTTCCGTATTGGGAATTGATACCCGTCAACTCTACATTACCGGTTGGTATGGATTGTCCAACCAAAGGATTACTAGATCGAATGTAAACCACTCCGGTTTGTCCATTGCTATTGTATGGATAGGTGGTGTTGCCCTGAAATACACCAGTAGATAAAAAACTCACATCAATCATCCTAACCAGCATAGACTCGTTGGACTCGTTCACTTGAGAGGGAGTTAAAGTCAAAGGTGCGGGTAACGGATTAGCTGTAGAGTTAACCGTCCATGAAGTCACCTGAACAATTTCCAAAAGGTTTTGAAACTGCGTTGTAGTTCCAGTAACCGTTACATTATCCCCCCTTTGCAGGGATGTCAAAGAGGCGCTGAACAGTCCGATGCCTCCCGTTGCGTCCTGAATGTAGCGAATGGTTCCGAATTCTGATCCTGATGTTACAGTTCCGTTTACGGTAACGATGCTACCAACAGGTAGGGCTCGGGCTGATGCTATGGAAATAACTTGAGCATGTACCTGGGTAGATACGAAGGTTATCCAAAGGATGGCAACAAACAAGAAGTGTGATTTTTTCATTGCTATTTTAATAACAAGGGCTCTGCATTAACAGCAGAGCCCTACATTCTTTAGGTTCAAAAGAGATTATGGTGTAACATCGGTAGTGTTTCTCAACATCAACTGCTTTGTGGAGTTGAAAGGCACAAGAATGGCTGTTACATTAACCGTTCCGGTCGGAACAGGACTTCCATTGAAAGTAGCAGCACTTCTGGTGTATAGAACGATATTAGCTCCGGAACCATCGGAAACTGTGACTCCTGATGTGCCATAATTTCCGCTGGTGCTTGAAATATTTGCTCCTACTACTTTAACTAAAGTGGATTCCCACAAACTAAAATTCGCATTGATATCAGCAACAGTAGCAACACGAGGAGAGAGTACTCCATTGGGTTTTATTAGCGTAGCTCTGTTAACATCAACATTATTAACCTGAAGTTGACCGGCAAAAGTAGACAACTGCTGTCCGGAAATGTCAATCTCCACGCTATCATTCAACTTGAAATCGTGTGCCGTTAGAAAACGGACTACTATACCTGCAGTTGCATCCTGAATGATGATGTTTTTATAATCGATATTCTTATTGGAACTATCAGAAATAACAACACCAGTGATTTTTGAACAAGCAGGAGCTGTGGTTGTGGAGCCTACATAAATCGCCCTAACGGTTTCAATAGAAACTGTAGCCAATGGGTCTGGACACGGGGTACAAGAAACACCATCGCAGCGCGCCGGGTCTGTTAGTTTCAAATCATTCAAATCACGAATGGTAAGCTGGGCGTCGCCATTAAACACGGAATAAATACCTGTTATGGAACCCTTGTTACATGGGATGGGAGAGCTGGCAAATGATGCATAATTACTGGTTCTAACAACCAATTCATCGCCCGAGCAATCAAACAGGGCACGATTGGTTGAACCTGTAGCAATTGAAAATGGAGCACCAATTTCTGTAGCATCAAATTCAACATCGTTCAATCGAACCAACATATTTTGCAAAGCAATCTGGTTGGCTGGTACATTCAAATCCGCGATGGTTACATCCAATATTGGAACCTCATAAAAATAACTGCCTGGAAGTACATGTTGTGAAACCAAAGCAGATGGTATTGGCTCAACAGATGGGAATGATCCGGTGTTGTCAACCAAACCTCCTAGTTGTATAGAGCCACCATAATCACCGATTGACAAGCCCTTACACTTCACAAAAACCTTACGTCCGACCGGAAACTTTGTGTAGTAGTCGGAGATATCGATTCGAATTGGAATAGCGGCGGTGCTGTCTTGAATGATTACACTTTTATAGAAATTCCCAGCTTTGTCGTCCGAATTTACGACTCCAACAATGACCCAGTCCCTGTTGATGGTTTTAAATTGAAATGTGTCATAAATAGCTTTGAGGTCACGGATAGTTATGACAGTATCTGTGGCATCCAATTTTGGATCTGATCCGCCTGGAAGTGGCTGGTCGAATTCTTCCTTGCGACAGGATGCAAATGTGGTGAGGATTGCCAAAGCAATCAGACCGAAAGATTTTTTGATAAAGGTGTTCATGTTATATGGATGTTAATTTATGCGAAGGATTAAGTTGATGAAATAAGTTCTACCGAATGAATAGAAATACTTAGGAGCAAATGAGTCTGGATCCTTTTCAGCGTAATCAAATCGGAGCTGCTCGAATCCACCGGTGATGAGACCCTTGTTGTCTGTGAGGTTGCTGACACCAACATTAAGAACGAGGAATGTGTTACGTTTGATCCCCTTAACAAAATCGTTCAATTTCCATGATTTGCCACCGAAGAAATCCATTGTGAACTGACCATCCGTTTTCTCTTGCTCTGTGATTTTATCCCATTGTTCTGAATCCTCTGGTACCAAATCAACAGCAGCAGCAGTTCGTCGTGCAGGATTGAATTCGATATAGGTGTTGTCGAAATAATTGAAATTCAAATTCACAAACCAGAATTTCTTTGCCCTATAATTCAATCCAACCGTGTAGGCACTTTGGGGTGTTCCACCAACGAAAAAATTCTTGGCATAAACAGTCTCGTCTTCAACCAGTGTAGAAGATGTGTTATCAACTGTAATTGTTGCCAATGGACGATCTGTATAAATGTATTGCCCTACTGATGCCACTGCATTGGCAGAGAATCCTCCTCCAAATGTGTGGTCAATTGAAAACTCTAGGCCGGCATGCCTCTTGTCAATTTTGGTAAGCGTATAGTTGACAAAATTGCGATAATCGCTATGATAAAAGCTGACCGTATTGGTTTGATCCATGAACTGGGTGTAATATAAAACAGCCCGTCCTTTGGTTCTTGGAGCCCTCAAAAGATAACCACCTTCAAAGGACATCACACTCTCATTATCTAGATTTGGAGCAATTTGATTCCTGGTACGGGCTGAGACAAAAGCATTCTCAAAGTATGGTGCTCTTGTCATGTAGGATCCATTCAAAAACACATAATTGCGACCATCAAACTTGTAGGTCAAACCGCCTTTGAAAGCATAGTTTGTGAATTTTTGCAGTTCGGAATTCCCGAATGAATTATCCTGGAATAAACCATTTCGAACATTTCCAGTCCTGTAGAAGGTGGTTTGAGAAATCTCTGTCGAAACAAAAAAATCGACTTTTTCGAATTTCCATTGACCTTGAGTCCACACATTGTATTTGAAAATCGTTGCATCGTAATCATATCCGAAGCGGTCGCCCTTACGCAAAACACGATTAGGCCTATTAACATCGTTCTGGATGAAATTCAAACTGTCGGCGAAATCCTGCTCGGCGTATTGATTGATATCTAAATAAAAATCTCCTCCCAACAAGTCGTTTACGCGTTTGAAATAATTGGTGCGTTGATCCATCATACCAGCACCAGCTGAGAGCTGGAAATTATCAGTGAATGATGTATTGTAGGTGGTATTGATATGCAGTTTCTTACCACTAGCCACTCTTTCTTCAATGATGTACCTGGATCTGCGACCGGTAATGGTATTTCCTTCGATACCATCCACATCGTTAACTGTCTCAATACTGTTGTAATTGGCCCTGTAGAGGTTATCCCACTGAATCTGCAGTAAAGAGTCATTGGCAGACAACAGGGAGGCGATTTGAGCGGCAACATCAGGAAAATCGGAGTAGTAACTTGGCAGATTCCTGTAGTAATCTGGGCGAGGATCTGGAGCATTATACCAATCCAAAGCCGTATTGATGTTCTCTCCAAAAGTAAATCCTACACCCGTTTTGAGATTGGATAGGTTATCGATCTTCCAATCATGCGACAACAAAAATACAGGTTGGTGGCTCTTGTAAATAGAAGCATTGCGCTTCTTGCCATCCTGCCATCCCCATGTGGGATTGTAATAGTTGGTTCCGGCCAAATCGTAAACCTCTTGCATGGCAGGAGCACTTTTACCCCTTTCAACAGGAGCACCGAAAGCGGTAAGACTCATGGAGTGTGAAAAACCTATCAACTTTTCCGCTGATAGAAAATACCCCCAGCCATCATAATAAGTGCCTGGAATATATCCTTCATCGGACCACCTTCTGGATAAACTACCCGAAAAAGCCCATCCGCCCTTTAACAAACCGGTTCCATAGGTGGCCATGACCCTGTTTTCGTAAGCGCGATTTGACAAGGCATAAGAAATAGAAAACTGCTTGCGCTGCTTGCTGGCACGGGCATCAATCTGACTGCTTCCGCCGATACCTCCATAGGAAAATGTAGCAGGCCAAAGGTTGTTCACTGTCTCGCGGTTACGAGTAACATCATTCAATCCACCCCACAAATAAAACATTGAGTTGCCATTGAACAAGTCCGTCATAGGAACTCCGTTCATATAGGTAATGAAGTTCTCATTGTCGTAACCTCTGATTCTGAATCTTGCAACCCCGAAGGTATTGGTGGTGGCAGAAACAAAGGCATCTCTGGAAGCACTTAAAACACCGCTCACCGACTGAGAGGAAGATTCCCTGATTTCTGAGTCGGAGATGGAGGCTACCGGAATGTTGTCCCTATTGTCATCAGCAATGCCTGAAGACGATTCCATAACCAAATAACCCAAATCGATTGTTTGCCCGTTCAACTCAACCGACTTTGAATACATCAAATGGTCTGGAGCAGAAATATCCAGCACATATACTCCGTTAGGAACATCTTTGATTTCGAAAGAACCGTTGGAAGTTGTTGTGGTCTTAAAAGAAGTTCCTTTGATGACTACCTCCGCATTTTCAACGAAGTTGTTCAAATCATCAGTAATTACTCCCTTAATGGTTGAGCTAGTGTTTTGGGCCAGGGAAAAATGATACAGCAGGACACAAACCGCTGTGGCCAATAGCCTGGTAATTTTAAGCATATGAAGTAGTGAGTTATTGAATAATCTGATTGAATGGGGCTTCAAAGGTAACCAATACAACTGTTTCTTTGGTTATTGATTATCAGTGATTTGCAAAAAGCAATATCATCGAAAAGCAACTATCAGGCAAAGGCATATTACTACCTTTGCAAACGAATATGCTTAACCAAAAAAAGATGAGAACCCTTGCACTTTCGTTACGATTATTGACCCTGTTGTTTTTCACTACAACATGCTTCTCCTATGCCCAAGAAAGTCAAAAGAAATACAGGGTTTCATGCATTGGGTTTTACAATCTGGAAAACCTCTACGACACGGTAGATGACCCAGAGAAAAGCGATGAAGAATTCCTACCTGAAGGAACCAAACAATACACGGCCGAAGTATACCAGGATAAATTAAATAACCTTTCCAAAGTGATTTCAGAACTGGCTCTGGAGGATTCACCCGACGGCGTATCCATACTAGGGGTAGCTGAAATTGAAAACAGAAAAGTATTGGAGGATTTGGCCTTGCAGCCATCCCTCAAGTCGAGAAATTACAAAATTGTACATTACGACTCTCCCGATAGGCGAGGTGTGGATGTGGCCTTGTTTTACAACCCAAAATACTTCCGCGAATTGGAAAGTGCACCACTGAATGTTCCATTGAAAAATTCGGATGGCACACCATATGCCACAAGGGATGTTCTTTGGGTTTATGGACTACACAACGGCGAGCCATTGCACATTTTTGTAAATCACTGGCCCAGTCGCAGAGGCGGAGAAGAAGCGTCGGCTCCCTCCCGTGCTCTTGCTGCTTCAGTAGCCAGGACAAAAATCGACAGCATCTTTCGTATGATGCCTGATGCCAAAGTGATTGTCATGGGCGACTTAAACGACGACCCCATCAACAAAAGTGTTACCGAGGTATTAAAGGCCTCATATAAAAAGGAAAGCCTTCTCCCTGGTTATCTGTACAACCCGTGGAACGATTATTACAGCCAAGGAATAGGTACACTCGCCTACAATGATGCTTGGAACCTCTTCGATCAAATCATTGTTTCGCAACCTTTCCTAAATCAGAGCCAAAACGGCTTTTTCTATCAGAAGGCGGTTATCTTCAACAGACCCTACCTTTTTCAAAAATCAGGTCGATACAAAGGATATCCTTTCAGAACCTATGATTTCGATATTTATATGAGAGGGTACTCCGACCACCTTCCTGTTTATGTGGTGCTGATGAAATCTGTGAAATGAAAAACCTTCATGATGTTTTTCGCCACTCCTCTGCTGCAATCCACGATTGAAGCAGAATAGTGGCACTTGTCACATCCACCAACCCCTTGTCTCTTCTGCCTTTTTTAGATACCCCACTATCTATGATGGATTGGGTAGCCATGGTTGATGAAAACCGCTCGTCAATCCTATAAACTGGAAAACCAGGGAACCATGAGGAAAGCTTTTTTAAAAACGCATCTACTTTGGGAGCAATCGAGGAGGGCCGGTTCCTGAGATCTTTGGGCTCACCCAATACGAAAGCAATTACGCCGTTTTCAATTACATAAGATTTTAGAAAGGACTCTAATTGGTGGGTAGGAACGGTTTCCAATGGAAAAGCAAACTTGCGATCCGGGTCAGTGATAGCCAATCCGGTTCTTTTCTGACCATAATCCAATGCCAAAACACGACCTTCCATCATGTAAAACTAACAAACAATCGTTGGATTGGATTTCAATGGCTAGTGTTCGGACTAAAAGGATAAATTTGCCATACTATGGAAAGCAAAAATATTATTGAAAAAGCCTGGGAGAACCGCGCCCTGTTGGATCAGATTGAAATCCGAACGGCCATCGAGGATGTTATTGAAAAATTGGACAAAGGCGTTTTAAGAGTCGCCGAACCAACGAACCATGGTTGGG
>JBKCHO010000122.1:0-8212 GCA_046302815.1 Bacteroidota bacterium
ACTACCAATTGGGTCAAATCGCAATTGAAAGTAAGGCTCCAATATTCATAAGAGGTCATACTAACACTAGGATTGTTATACCAAACTAATCCACCGGACGGATTGATTTTTCGAATTTCTCCATTCGAACCTGTGGTGATATAGGTATCGCCGTTGGGATGTGTAACCATCCCTCCTACCCAGAAGCCGCTTGAGTCCCATGAAGAAGAGTAACTCCATTGCAAGCTTCCAGCGGAGTTGTATTTGCGAAGGTAAAAAGGTGAATCGCCCATGTAGGCATACACATTGCCGGAGTTGTCGGTTTCCACTTCCCAAACCTTGTTGGAGTTCGGTGATGGCGGAAAAACAACCCATGGGTCGATTACCAATTGATTATTATTATCATAAGGGCTTAAAGCAAAAGTGATTTTGTTTCCTGTCAACTGGAAAGAGGTCTTAATGCTCTTCTTATCCTTACCAAGGAATGAGATGGGCGCATGGTCTATGGCATCCCCGTAAGGGGTAGTTAACAAAATGTTTCCTTGATTATCAATGCGAGGAGGCGCATCTCCATTGTAAACCAAAGCAATCATATTCGGATCAGCACCAGGCTTGACAACAAATTGATATTTGAAACCCTTCTCTGGATGAAAGTTGAATTCCAAATCGACTCCCGGATAGAGATTCTTATATGTAAGCTGCTTATATCCCTTGATGAAATTGTAGTGCAAATTATTGGAGCCCATTCCATAACTGAAATACTCTTCCAAGGGATCTGATGCAACCAATTCAACATCGGGATTTGTATTGGCAAAACCAATGTGGTATAATGTAGACTCCATACGCACCGCTTTACGCTTGGCAAGAATGGCCTCCCACTCTTCCTGACTGTTAATCGGCTTCGTCTTATCCCACTTTTGCCTAGGTAATTTCTTGTCGAACCGATAAGTCATACCAGTTGCCGTGAAATACACCTGAAAAGGACCATGGTCGATGGCATAAAGGATCTTTGTCCCGGTCAATTTGTTTCGGCCATCGAATTGCGCCTTGTTTTCGATAAAGGCCTTGGGATATTCGTATTTGGCTTCAAACGCATAAGTAAAAGAAATAAAATTCCATGGCAAGAAAAATATAATCAAAAGAGCAAAAATGTTCTTCATGTAATTTTTTTTAGCTTTAAGATTGTTTTCAAACACTCTTGAATTTACATCAGATTAAAGAAAATGATTGAATAAATAAATCATTTAATAATGTTCAAACGCCTTTGGTTTATTCGTTGGTCATCCGAAATTACCTGAATGGTATAAACACCTGAAATCAATCTTGATACATCCATGCGAGTCGTTTTAATAGATTTGTTGATTGACTTGCTGATTGCAACCCGTCCCGTCTGATCCACAACCCTGATCTCACGAACCATCACCTCCTTGACCATCTGCACCTGTACATATTCGTTGGCCGGGTTCGGATAGACACGAACATCGCTCATGCTGCCGTCTTCCGACAACCCCGCCGTAGAACCATACGGAACCTGAACCGTAGAAGGGTTGATCGCATAAGGAACTCCCGAGCTGTCATTGGCCGCAACCACCGTGCCCGTGAACACCAGGTTCGTGTCGGGGTAGTTCAAGCTTGACAGTGTGTTCAAGCGAACCTTGCACAACACTCCGTTGCCGTTGATTGATGCGTTGTTGAATCGCGTCATCCCCACGCTCACCACTCCGTTGGACACATACTCGATGCTCAAAAAGTCCTGAGATGGCGCACCGAATATCGAACCTGTGTAGTCGAATGTGGTGTTCTGCAAATCGAATACATTCGTATCCGCCGTGATGTCGAACGATATCCCGTACAGGTTGTTCAAGGTGCCGTTGCTGTTGGCCAGACTCACATCCAGCTCCACCTGCTGCGGCAGCTGGCTCGTGTTCACATAGCCCGGAGTCGGGGTCACCAATAGGTTGCCCGTTGATGATGTGCGGTTGAAGCCGCTGCCATCCAACAGGCTGTCTAACGGTGCCGCATAAGCATGTATCTTGCCCATGTTGAACCCTACCGAGGTCTGGTCCGCATTGTTGATGATGCCGTCTCCGTTGCCGTCCGCAAACACCTTGTAGGCATCGCTATTCGGAGTGGAGGCATTATTTCCCCATAAAGTAGCCGACTGGGCAACCCACTGCAAATTGGCATTGGGGCGAACTGGGCCCGTGCTGTTATAAAAGATTCCAATCTTCAATATATCGGAGGTGTTAACAGTCTTGTTGTTGTCCAAATCGCCTGGCCATACATTCACCTGGTTGGTAAAGTTGAAACAGTAGGGACCTTGGTTGACTAGTCCGAGCGCATTACCTGCAGGGGGAGGAGATGTAATACTTAAGTTATCAAGGTAAAAGCAAACTTGGCTGTTCAGAAGGCTCGTAGGAATGTTGTTGGGCTTGAAGAGAAATGTATAAAATGTTCCCGAGCCAGAATAACCAGGTACCGTACCGCTCTTGTTCATTCCGAAATCATAGCCAGTACTAGTTAATACTGGTGCATTAGTAATAACAGGGGGAATAGGACCAAGTAAAGTTCCAGGAATGTAGCCCACATATGTCAAGTATGGCGCTAAAGGACCAAAATATTTCAACTTCGCATAAGCCCCGTAAATATTGGTGGCATTTGTTAATTGCACTCTAACCTGCAGCGTGTCGAAGATATTGAAACTGCTCACCCCAGTGCCACTTACAACCGAAATAGTTCCTGCATTCGTTAAATTGTTTACATTGATCTGGATACTGGCCGTTTGAGTACAACCAAATGTATTGGTAAATGTGGCGGTGTACTGCGTATTTACAGATGGAGTGGCAATGGGATTGGCAATTGTGGTAGAACTTAATCCAGAGGTTGGCGACCAACTTATATTTGGGTTAGTGGTACTGATACTTCCATTTAATTGTAAAGCCACAGCATTACCTAGGTTGATTGTTACAGGATTGCTGGAAGTGCCGTTGGCCGTAATGGTGGGCGCCGATCCTTGATTTACGGTAAGTATGGCTTCAAAACTATTTGTTGAGAGCAAACAATTGTTATAGACAATACACCTGTATCTGTAATTGTTGAGACCCGACAAGTTAGAAACAGTCAATGTGTTTGTTGTAACGCCGGCATAATTGGAGCCATTGGAGCAATTTATCCATGAACCCGTGGAACTTGTTCGATATTGCCATTGATATGTTAACCCTGTTCCAGAAGCCGTTACACTGAAGGTGGCAGATTGCAATGGACAAACACTTACCGGCACAGGTTGGGAAGTAATACTGGGCAATGTTCCCCCAACCGTTAAGGTTTGAGAAGCTACGCCTGTACAACCATTAGCGTTAGTAACCGTAACAAAATAGGAGCCTGAAGTCGAAACAGTAATACTGGGAGCAGTTGAACCTGTGCTCCAATTGTAACCCGAATAAGTAGTGGTAGTACTCCAAGTTGTGGTGCTCCCAGCACAAATGCTGGTAGAACCCTGTATAGTAGGAGTTGGACTAGCATTAACCGTTAATGCCCGGGAGGCCGTACCTGTGCAGCCATTTGCATCGGTAACCGTTACCGTATAGGTATTGGCCGTATTCACCGAAATACTTTGTGTGGTGGTACCGGTGCTCCAATTATATCCAGAATAACCCGGTGGGGCTGTAAAGACGGTAGATGACCCTGAACATATCGTTGAGGTTCCCGAAATGGTTGGAGATGGGTTGGGATGGATTGTGACGAGTTGTGATGAGAAACCAGAACAACCTGCACTATTGGTAGCTGTCACTGTATAATTTCCTGAGGTAGTAGGATTAATAGTGGCTGTAGTTGAGCCATTGCTCCACAAATACGAGAAACCTGGTGTTGCGTTAAGAGTTGCTGCGCTTCCTTGACAAACAGTGAATGATCCATTTATGGTTACCGATGGATTTGACGCCACAGCCAACTGACTCACATTCGATGTAACACTAGATCCACAACTAGACCCCAACACACATCTGAAATAATACCCGTTGTATGAGGTTCCGGGTGAAATGCCCAACACAGATCCAGTGGTGTTGGAGAAGGGTGCTTGTGCTGGCACATTGGTAAAAGTGGTTCCATTGGAGCTATACTGCCATTGATAAGTCAAGCCAGATCCTACGGCTGAAAGAGTCAAGCTTGTGGAGCCACCCTGGCATTGATAAAATACAGCAGGTGGTTGCGTATTGATAACAGGTGTGTTTACGACAGACAAGGTACAATTCGACGATGTAACAATTCCACAACTACCCGATATTTGACATTTGAAAATGGCTCCATTTAGAGAGCTTTGGGCAGAGCCGATGGAGAGCGTGGCGCTACTGACTCCACTGAAATTATTGGCCCCGCCAATGGGAACAGCCGAGTAGGTTGAACCATTGTTAGTGCTGTAAGACCAAGAATAAAAAAGTGAGCCACCAATAGCCGTGGTTGAAATAGTTGTGGCAGCAGCCACACAAACAGCCTTGATGGAAGGGGGTTGCGCAGTAATGGCTGTGGTTTGATTTACGGTTAGCAAAACAATGTTGGTAGTGGTTATTACACTGCAAGCCGTTGAAGTGATGAGGCATCTGTAATAGTTTCCTGAGATTGCGACTGCCGGAGAGCTTATGCTTAAGGTTGAAGTAGTAGCACCTGAAAACCCATAAATGCCACCATTCGTAACATTAGACCAAATCCCAGTAACACTTGAAAATTCCTGCCATTGATAGGTAAGGGTTCCACTGGAACTTGCTGTAAAACTCATGGAAGTTGGTACAGCACTACATGTTGTAACACTTGCCAAAGGCTGACTGGTAATAGTAATAGTGGGTGCTGTTTGAACGGTCAAGGTCGCGGAATTGCTATTGATGGATGCACATGTTGGTGTAGATAACACGCACCTATACAGATAACCATTAAAAGTCGTAGGTATATTACTCACTGTAAGGGTGGCTGATTGATATCCTGAAGGATAATATAAAGTATTATTGCAATCAGCAAAAGAAGCACCTGCATTCGAACTAAACTGCCATCTATATGTGAGCGGTGTTCCTGATGCAACAACAGAAAAAGTGGTGGTGTTGTTGGGTGCGTTAGAGCACACATTTCGGTTTGGAGGCTGACTGGTAATGGTGGGGGCTGTACTAACATTCAGTTGAGCCAAGGTGCTCGTATCTGCGGGTGCACATCCACCCGTCACAATGCATCGGAAATAATAGTTGCTCACCAAACTAGGATTCACAACCGTTAAGGAATCGTTAGTGTAACCAACAAAATTTGAAGTAGAGCATGGCAAAAATGTTTGAGGAACTGTGTAATTCACCGTCAACTGAGGTCTTGATGTGCTAGCGTAGCCATAAATGTTATATACTACCGTAGCGGTACTTCCACGAACAAATCCAATGTTGGCATTATTAGTTCCAATATTGGCATTCAGGAAACTCAAACCAGCAGCATTCAGTGGGATTGTTGTAGTTGTGTTAACATTCCATGCAACAGGAGTTGCAATTGCGCCACCAGAGGCACAATTAGAGTACAAGGTAGTACCTGCTATAGTGGAGGGATCTCCTGTAAAACCATAAATATTGTTTGCAATATTTGCAGTTGTCGTATTATAAGTAGTGAATGTCAAACTAGCATTGGTGATAGTAGCATTTGATGGTATTGAGGATAGGTTAAATTTAGCCCACCCCCTATTACCAGTGGAGGGTAATAAATTGACCAAATTACCATCGCTTTTTGCACCAGCACTACTTACAGAACCCGTTGCATAGGATCCCGATATGCCTGTTGATGGAATTACCAGCGATGCATTAGTTGCGCCAGCCGTAGTACTATATTGCCATTGATAGGTTAATTGGGTACCTGTTGAAGCAACTGTGAATAAAGCGGATTGGTTTGAGCAAACAGATTGATTAGCTGGGTTGGTTGTAATATTGGCAGGAGTGCTTTGCAGAAATGCAACAGAATTACTCAAAGTACTTGGAGTACATGTACCAGAAACCCGACACCTGAAAATGTACCCTACTTGTCCACTCATGACTGTAGTTGTTCCACTAATGGTAAGTGTAGCCGTATTAACCCCGGAGTAAGGTGCACTTAAGCAATCGAACCAATTCAAACCCCCATCGGAGCTGTATTGCCAAGCATATGTCAAACCCGTTCCCGAAGCAACCAAAGATATAGTTGCGCTTGTTTGACCCGTACAATAACCCACACTGGCGGGCTGCGTTGTAACAACAGGAGCCGTTTGAATGGTAATAAGTGCGTTGGATGAGGTTACCGTGTTGCCACAGGTGCTGGTTACCACACATCTGATATTGGTGTTGTTATAACCAGAAATGCTTAACATGGATAAAGTTGAAGTATTGGTATTAGAAAATATCGGATTGGATGAACACGATAGAAAGGTTCCGCCAGCTGTGCTGTATTGCCATTGGTAAGTTAACCCTGTACCAACAGCAGACAAGGAAAAAGTTGCCGATGAAGTAGCATTGCAGGTGGTTACACCAACAGGTTGTGTAACAATAGCAGCAACATCACATGGGTTGATCCTGCTCAAAAAGCCATCAACTGTTCCGCTGATGGAAGGCTGAAAGGCTCCAGTGGATGAAATACCCGCCAAAGATTGTGTGGTTCCAGCCATGTAAAGGTTGTTGGATAAATCAAAAGCTATGGCATTACCAAAATCGCCATTGGCGCCGCCCAAGTAGGTCGACCATATCCTGTTTCCAGTGGTACTAAACTTGAACAAAAATGCATCATTGATGCCACCAAATGAATTTTGGAAACCAGATGAGGATATACCGGTACTAGATGCCGTAAATCCGGATAAATAAAAGTTGCCACTGGTATCTACAGCTGCTGAATATCCATAGTCGTTAGAGGGTCCTCCACAATAAGTACCCCAAAGTAAAGAAGCTCCAGTGGAAGCGAATTTAGAAGCAAATGCATCAGCTAGACCTCCAATGGTGGGCTGAAATACCCCCGAAGCTATGGAAGCGGTGGAAGATGTTTCTCCTGTAACGAATATGTTACCGCCAACATCGATTGCGATGGACCTTATAAGATCATTGCTTGTACCGCCATAATAGGTTCCAAAAACACGGGCCCCAGAACTATTAAACTTTACTAAAAACCCATCAGAATTGGCTCCTGTCGTGCTTGATGCGGATACATCGTATGCTCCTGATGTAGCCATGCCCGAGCTCGATTTGGTCGAACCTCCAAAAAAAACATTACCTAAAACATCCGTCTTAACAGAATAACCGAAATCATCATAATTACCACCGTAGTATGTGGACCAAATCCTATTCCCTAAACTGTCAAACTTCACCAAAAACGCATCTGCCAAAGAACTTTTTGTCGATTGATGAATCGGGCTTCCTCCTGCAATTCCATTGGTGGACAAGGTGTTTCCAGTAACATACAGATTACCTGAAATGTCATGCGTTATACTGGCTCCAAAGTCATTTGCACTTCCGCCAAAATAAGTAGACCACACTAGAAAACCATTGGTATTGAAGGAGGCAACAAATGCATCGTAGGTGCCTCCTCCAAATGCGGACTGAAATCCTCCATTGTTGATGGCATTGGCAGAGGCCGTTTCTCCCGTTATACATATCCTACCAGTAGGCGAAATAGAAATTGCTCTTGAATAATCATCTTGAGACCCTCCGAAATAAGTGGTCCAAAGTCGTGCACCCGAAGTGGAGAACTTGGTAATATAGGCATCACCGTTTTGACCATAAACTTGCTGATGAACACCCGCGGTTGCCACACCTGTGGTGGAAAAAGTATATCCAGACATGAAGACATTGCCCGAAGCATCGATAGCGACACAGGTTCCATAATCATCAGCGCTACCGCCGAAATAAGTGGACCAAGTGACTATTGGATCAATACGAAGCTCTTTGTTCTCATCATACTTGGCTATTTCAAAGGAAACCGTTTTGCCGTCAAGCCTATATCCCGATTTTATAAGTTCATTGCTTTGAAATACCGAAGGCCTGCCGTCGTTTATGACTCCACCATCTGTGTTTATTATCAACTCCCCTTCTTCATTCACCCTTAGGCTATTGGCGTGGTCATACAACATTCGGATATCCCTGGGGTTACCACCAGGCTTGACCATGAAATCATATTTGATTCCTTCCACATCTGAATAAATTACCCAATCGATGTTGGGATAAATGTCACGAACTAAAATCTTTTCAAATGTTGGTAC
>JBKCHO010000123.1:0-4249 GCA_046302815.1 Bacteroidota bacterium
AAATCATAAGTTAAAGTTTTCAATCGAAGAGAAATCAGAAGGGGGAAAGGGCATATTGTCGGGCAAATCTTTTGTAGTATCAGGAATTTTTAAAGATTATTCAAGGGATGGTATTAAACAAGTCATAGAGGAAAATGGGGGAAAGGTTGTAAGTGGCATATCTTCAAAAACCGATTACATGGTTGCTGGTGATGAGAGTGGTCCTTCAAAATTGGAAAAAGCAACAGCGCTTGGAGTGCGAATCATATCTGAGAATGAATTCAAAGAAATGTTGAAACATGACTAAATCAGGATTTCAAAACAAAGTTGCGGGATTTATATTGAATCACGAGATAAATAAAAAGAGACGGGTTCAAGGAAAGACATTTTCATTTGATTCAGCAAAAACCATAGGCATCCTTTATGATGCAACAAATGATCATGACTACGAGTTAATGAAAGCCTATGTCAGAAACTTGATGTCCTTTTCAAAGGATGTTATGGCATTAGGATATTATAATCAAAAAGAGCTTCCTAACACCAGGTTTATGAAGCTAGGTCTGGATTTTTTCACCAAAAAAGCCTTGAATTGGAAACTAAGGCCATCTAATCCAATCGTAAATAATTTTATTAAAAAACCGATTGATATTCTTATCCTTTTCAATACCAACAAATGTATTCCATTGCTTTACATTGCTCACGAAGTAAAGGCATCTTTCAAAATTGGAAAATACGATAAGGGATGTACTGGATTACTTGATTTTATGATTAAGGAACCTGATCAATCTAACCTAAAAGATCTCATAAAAAACATCAATCATTACCTAATGCTAATCAAAAATGAAAAGTAGTTTTTTGTTAAAAGGAACTGGAACGGCTCTCATAACACCCTTTCAAGATGATTATAGTGTGGATTATAAGTCACTTGAAAAGATTGTTGAGACGCAAATAAAAGGAGGCATCAATTACCTTGTTGTAATGGGTACAACGGGAGAGTCAGTAACCTTGGATAAATCAGAAAAATCAGCTATACTCAGTTGTGTTATAAAAAAGAGTAGAAACAGGGTTCCTATTGTTCTCGGCATAGGAGGGAATAACACTGCCGAAGTTGTTCAAAGTTTAATAAGTGCCGATTTGGAAGGTGTGCACTCTATCCTTTCTGTTGCGCCCTACTACAACAAACCCAACCAAGAGGGATTGTTCAGGCATTTTTGTGAGGTATCAAAAGCTTCACCAAAACCGGTGATTCTTTACAATGTACCTGGTAGAACCGGTTCAAATATGATGGCTGAAACTACGCTACGAATAGCTGAAAATTGTCCAAATGTGATAGGTATCAAAGAAGCATCCGGAAATATGGATCAAATCATGTCTATTATAAAGAACCGGAGAAAAGATTTCCTGGTTATATCCGGCGACGATTCAATTACTTTACCATTAATGGCTGCAGGAGCAGATGGTGTTATATCGGTTGTTTCCAATGCTTATCCCAAGGCATTTTCAGAAATGGTTCGTTGCTCTATTGAAGGAAACTGGATTAGAGCCCGTAAATTACATTACGATTTATTCGACCTGATTCCATTGCTTTTTGCAGAGGGAAGTCCTTCGGGAATTAAGTTTGTGATGGAGAACAAAGGACTATGTAAATCTACTGTCAGATTGCCATTGGCAGGGATTAGCAAAGGACTTCAGGAAAAGATTAAAAAAACCATTAAGTAAATATCCGAATTCAAGGATATAGCCTTTGAATATTCCAGCCATTTTTTTCATTTCTGGAATAGGTTATCCTATCATGCAATCGGGAGGTTCTACCTTGCCAAAATTCAAATAATGATGGGTATAATCTGAAGCCACCCCAATGTGGCGGCCTTGGAATTTCTTTACCTTCAAACTCCCTAAGCATCGATTCGTATTTTACCTCCAAGGTCTCACGAGAATCGAGCAGACCACTTTGGTCGGAAACCCATGCACCTATTCTGCTTTCTCTGGGTCTCGATAAAAAATACCTATCAGAGACCTCATTGGGTACTTTTTCAATGACGCCTTCGATTCGGATTTGTCTGTGCAAATCAGGCCAGAAGAAATTCATAGCGGCGTATGGGTTCGATGCCAAGTCCGATCCTTTTCTCGAGTTATAGTTTGTATAAAAAACAAAACCATGCTCATCAAAGGCACGAAGCAAAACTATCCTGGAAGTTGGTCGATTGTCTTGAGAAACGGTGGATAGGGTAAGCGCATTGGGTTCGTTGATTTGCATTTGGATTGCATAATCCATCCAAAGACCAAACTGATCAAAAGGGCTGCCACTAGCAGAATCTTCCTTCAATTCATCCAGATCGTATTCCTTTCTGGATGAGTTTAAAAAGTCGCCAAGTTCTTTCATTTTTAAGATTTTGTGTAAAACTAGCGATTCCTTTGGTTACAAGTTTAATTATTGATATACAATATATTAACAATCATTTAATTATTATTCGAAGCCACCTGGGTAGAGATTAGTTCGAGTATGTATTATAATTGCCATCAGAAATTCATGATAAATGGAAACCTGTTTTTATGGATTTCGTACAATAATGTACAATTTATAACAATGGACTCAAATTCTCAATCGGTCTTACCTGGAACTCTGTTATTGTCAGAACCATTTTTGACAGATACATCTTTCGTAAGATCAGTAGTCTTAGTGACGGAACATAATGATTTGGGATCATTGGGATTTATTATCAATAAGCCTACCGGTCATACCCTTGGAGAGGTGATTGAAAACTTTCCATTATCCGATGCACCGCTGCATTTTGGCGGACCTGTGGAAACCGATTCTCTTTTTTATTTACATAATTGTCCAAACCTGATTGGCTCTAGGATGGTCGCACCCGGATTGTATTTTGGGGGCGATTTTGAGGAATTAAAGTCTGGATTGTTGTCAGGTGAAATTTCTCCAAGAATGATTCGTTTTTTTGCCGGGTACGCCGGATGGGATGCGGGTCAACTTGCGAATGAATTAAAGAGTAATTCTTGGGTGATTTCCAATCCCATACCTGAATTGACCTTCAATAGGTACGCTGACGGAATGTGGGAGGATGTGTTAAAAGGTATGGGTACCGAATATGCCGAATTGGCTTTTTATCCTTTGGATCCAAACCTTAACTGATTTCTACATGTAACGGTTAAACCTGTTGGCGTATATTTGTACGGATGGGTTTTCCAGTACTCGATACCGAAGATTTCTTCAACAAATCCCAAAGTGGTAAACACACTTTAGTGGATGCTCGTAGCGAATCGGAATTTGCTCATGCTCATATTCCAGGTGCGATTAACATTCCTATTTTGAATGATGAAGAGCGAAAGCTTGTTGGTACTGAGTATAAGACCAATGGAAGAGAGGCAGCGGTGTTGTTAGGCTTCAAACTCGTAGGGCCACGATTTCATCAAATCATTAAAGAGGCACAATCAGCAGCCAGCAGTAATAACTTGTTGATTTATTGTTGGAGGGGAGGCATGAGAAGTCAAATTCTATCATGGTTACTTTCATTAAACGGCTTCCGAATTGAATTATTGAAAGGTGGTTATAAGTCATTTAGAAATCTAGTTATAAATACAAACGCATCCAAACGCTCATATATCGTTCTTGGTGGTCCCACTGGTTCTGGAAAAACCGAAGTTTTGAACCATCTGCCAATTCATGGTGAACAAATACTGGATTTGGAATATTTGGCTAATCACAAGGGATCAGCTTTCGGTGGACTTGGTAAATCGGGACAGCCTTCAAATGAGCAATTTGAGAATCTTATAGGAATTCATTTAATGAAAATGAAGAATGAGAATGTGATATGGATTGAAAATGAAAGCAGATCCATTGGAAAATGCATTATTCCCGAAGGATTGTATACTCAAATAAGAGAGTCTGTAGTTTTCACTATGGATGTTCCAATCCATATTAGACGAAACCGCATTAAAAATGAATACGGTAACTTCTCTAACCAAGAACTAACCGAAATGAGTGAAAAAATAAAAAAGCGAATGGGTCCACAAAATCTTAAATCGGCACTGGACTCCTTATCGGCTGGTAATTTTGATGGTTGGTTGGAACCAATCATGGAATATTACGATCGGCTTTATGCATATGGCAATACACAAAGGGATCCGAATAAAGTAATCAAATTTGAGACTGATTTGGTTGATTTGAATGGATTGGCTAAACAAATGATAAACAAGAAATACAATATATCCCATGATTGAAATTAAAGATAAAGATATAAGACTCACATCCTAC
>JBKCHO010000124.1:0-32372 GCA_046302815.1 Bacteroidota bacterium
AATGACTGCAAATGGGAAACATTTGATATCAGACACTGTCAGCAGCTGCTGACAGTGTCTGATATCAAATGTTTCCCATTTGCAGTCATTAGCAATGAACCCGTTTTCCGCCCAGTGGAAACCAGATACCAACCCATGATATAGTTGATACCGCCAGATAAAGCCGACAACCAGGCGCCGGTCTCAGGTTCTTTGATTTTTGGTGGAAGAAATGCCGAGTAAACGGAGTTGCCGATAATAGATATTCCAGCAATGAAAATCAATCCACCTTCGAAACCGGCAGATAGGAATTCAATTTTTCCATGCCCATAAGGGTGGTTTTCGTCTTTTGGTTGTGATGCATAATAAATGCTGAACAGAGCAAATGCACCTGCAACAACATTCACAATAGATTCCAAAGCATCGGTTAAAATAGCATTGGATCTGGTCAGGTACCAAGCAATAAATTTTATCGTCAACAATACGATGCTGATGGAAAGTACAATGGCCAGCAAGCGTACCTTCTCTTTGCCTTTTGTATCAAGATTTGTCATGCGATTCCTTACACAAAAGTAAGGATGTTCCATCAGACAGGCAATGCAGTTTTTTGTGAATGTAATACCAACAAGGGTTTATCCGGATGGTAGGCTATTTTCTTTGAAATACTTCTGTGAAACAACATCTCAGGAAATCTCCGATGTTCCGTGACCGCAATAACCCAATCGGCATTCGAATCAGATAAGAACTCATGAATTCCTTTTTCTACATTGTTGGAACTGCAAATAAATCCGCTTTTGTTTTCGAAGTCGACGATGGTTTTTATCATTTTAGACATCCTATTGTCTATCTCTTCGGAGTCTGCATGAACGGAATGGTCGATGAATAAAAATTTCAGCTCAGCGTTGAATGTTCTAAGCAGATCAGAAACCTGTTTGTATTCTTTCAAATGGTCCTCTACCAAGTCGGTGGCAAACACAGCCCTTTTAATGGGTCTGAACCTGGCGCTTGGAGGTATTACCAATACCATACATGGAGCTTTGTTGATTATTTCTGTAGCTGAGCTGCCTACAACAAAACGCTCAATTAAACTAGCATTGGTAGCTCCCGTGATTACCAAATCAGCACCCCAATGTTTGGCCAGCTGGCTTACAGTTTCTCCGGGTAATCCCCGCTTTACTTGATATTTACATGCAAGATTCGGGTAAATGTTTTCGACTAAATCCATCATCCGTTTCATGTTATCTTCGGCTGCTTGTAGTGAACTTTTCTCTGAATCTTCAATCACTGATGGTGGCATATCAGCCGTATAAAAAACAGGGGGTTGGTATGCATGCGCTAACATCAATTGACCATCTGTCTTCAATGCAAGTTCTGCACCATATTTTAAAGCATTGATTGCGTTTTCCGAATAATCGGTGGCTATGAGAATTTTTTTCATGGCGATATGTATTGGTTGATGAAATAATCTAAGCTATAAATATCCATTGAAGAAGGAATCATCATCAGGAATATGATGGATGTCAATCTTACAAATACATGCGATTCATTCCATATGGGATTGAACCGACTAAATCCAATTGAAACAACCAATAGGTTAAAGCATAATGCTGCCATCGCAATTGGTTTTGCGAATCCCACAAAAAGTAAAAAACCTGAAATCATTTCTATCCACGAGCTGCTAATGGCTAAAGGTCTAAGTATCGATTCATTCATGGAACCATTTGCCATGCCTGTATTTAGAGTTTGGACAAGTCGCTTAACACCAACTCTGAAAATTTTGTCATAACCCTGGAAGAAGAATAGAATGCCAACGAACAATCTAACCGTTAAAATGGCAATTGCTATTTGGTCTTCGTAGCTCACCTGTATGGTTAATTGGTATCTTTTTGTGCCAATTTAGCTAACGATCTTAGGGTGGATTATGATTTCAATCATATCACGCCTTATTACTTAATGTATTCATAATCAATTTATAATAAACGATTGCTTACCCTTTGCAATTATGTAACTTTGCCTTGAATATGAGTATCCTGAATATGAAATATTATTACCGGTTATTGCCATTATTGCTTTTCGGCTTATCACATAATTTCAGTTTCTCTCAGGAGAGAGTAGTTACAGCGGGTTTTCAATTCAAGCCCATATTTTCAAGTAAATTTTTTAACACAGGTCCGCAAGAGCTCAGTTGGACCGCAGCATATTATGATACGGTTCCACAGCTTATCTACAAGGATTCCGCTTTTTTCAAAATAGTACCTCAGTCGGGTTATTGCGTTGGAATGGTTATCCGAAAAGGTCTAACCGAGACTTGGTCGTTGGAGACTGGTATCAATTTCGTACGAAGAAACTATGAGTTGCAGCTTAATGATTCAGTTGTTTCTGAAAATATCTTATTCAAGTTGGTAAGTTACCAAATTCCTCTTCAAGGTCTTGTGTTCATCCAACTTTCGGATTACATTTTTATGGATGTTTCCATGGGTATGGCTGTTGATTTTTATCCGTCCGATATCGCTACTTTCGGCGAAAGGTTTTTTCATTCAAGTACCAGAGTTTCGTGGATGTCCTCCTCTGTATTGGCTAACATTGGCTGGGAATACAGAACAGAAAAGAACGGCTACTTTTACCTCGGAGCCTCCTACAATAGGCCATTTAACTCGATTATGAGATCGTTTTTTAAAAGACCCAATAATGACTATGGTCCGGAAGAGTACATCGATTTGAGAGGAAATTATCTAACCTTGGATCTTCGCTACTTTTTCCATTCGGATCCCGAAAGGAGAAAAAAGAAAATGAAGAAAAAGGTCTGATTCGAGACGGCTAGTGCGTGTTACAATCCATTTTGCTGATAATCATTTACCTATATATTAACATTAACTTAACATTTTGGCTTTCCCGCAAATGTACATTTGCATCTTAAAATGCAACTCATGAATACGGAATCGTTCAAAATCCTTCTAGTAGATGATGAACCGGATATCCTGGAATTTATGGAGTATAACCTTCGAAAGGAAGGCTATCAGGTTTTTACCGCCAAAAACGGTATGGAAGCAGTTGAAAAAGCCAAAGAACTACGGCCTCACTTAATTATCCTAGATATAATGATGCCTGAAATGGATGGTATAGAGGCCTGCAGCACCATCCGTTCAATTCCTGAGTTAAACAATACGCTCATAGCCTTTTTGACGGCTCGAAACGAGGATTATTCACAAATTGCCGGTTTTGATGTGGGTGGTGATGATTTCATAAGTAAACCAATCAAGCCTCGGGTGCTAGTTAGCAGGATAAAGGGGCTTTTGCGTAGGGTTGGAGGCAATGCACCAGACGATTCGGTTCGAATTGGTGATTTGGTTATTGATCGTGAAAAATATACAGTAACTTACAAAGACCAAGAGCTAGCACTTCCAAGAAAAGAATTTGAGCTTTTGTCACTTTTGATATCCAAACCTGGAAAGGTTTTTACCAGGGATGAAATCATGGATAAGGTTTGGGGTGATGATATCATAGTTGGTGATCGCACCATTGATGTACATATCCGCAAGATCCGAGAAAAACTAGGCGATGACTCCATCAAAACCATCAAAGGAGTAGGATACAAATACGATCAGTAAGTCTTTCTTTTTTTCTTATTTTTGATGAAGAAGGATTTTGACAACCAGGCATTGAGTTTATTCAGACCCCGTAAGCTTAGTATTTTCACAGGGCTTTTTTTGGCTTTTGTGGCGGTAGCCGCCTTTTTGCTCGTGTCCAAAGGTGCCCCAAATCCCATTCTTGCCATCTTCTTTTTTTTGATCATTTGGCTGTGCTCTTTTTTAATCATCAATTTTTCTCTTGATAGATACTTTTATCAAAACATTAGGTCTATCTATCATAATATCGTTCAACTTCGAAGCGGTTCATCGGCATTTATACCTAGAAAGCTAAAGGACCATGAAATCATCCCGGAAATAGAAAGAATCCTGATAGAATGGGAAAAAGAAAAGCGGGAAGAAATAGGTAGGCTCAAGGAAGTTGAGGTATTCAGGAAAGAATTCCTGGGAAATGTTTCCCATGAGCTAAAGACTCCAATTTTCACTATTCAAGGGTACATACATACCTTGTTGGATGGCGGAATTGATGATATGGATGTAAACATCCTTTATTTGCAAAGAGCCTCTAAGGGAATCGACCGTTTAATCTCTATAGTGGATGATTTGGAAGTGATTTCAAGGCTAGAGGGAGGTGATCAAATGTTGGAATCACGAACTTTCGAAATAGTCGAATTGGCTACCGAAGTCATCGAATCACTAGAATTGATGGCCAAAGAGAAATACATAAGATTATTGGTTCGAGATCCGGAAAAGAGTAGGCAGTATGTTTTGGGCGACAAAGACCTTAGTCGTCAAGTTTTGGTCAATTTGTTAGTGAATTCGGTTAAGTATGGCAAAGAACACGGCATCACTTGGGTGGAGTTGAATGACCAAGGAGACTTTGTAACTGTATCTGTTTCCGATGACGGCATAGGAATAGAAAAGCACCATCTACCCAGATTGTTCGAGAGATTTTATCGTGTGGATAAAAGCAGATCGAGGGACCAGGGCGGAACAGGTCTTGGATTGGCTATAGTAAAGCATATCATCGAAGCCCATGGTGAAAAGATAACCGTTGACAGTATGGTTGGAAAAGGAACCGTATTCACTTTCACATTGAAAAAGAGTAAATGAATTTCGTGAACAAAAAGCATATTTATTTTTTAAGACATGCCAAAGCAGAAAAAGGTTGGCCAGGATTAGCCGATATTGATAGGCCACTACACCCATTAGGAATAGAGGAAGCTCACAAAGTAGCTAAGATTTATGCATCTTCAACGCCAATACCAGACCTTGTCATTTGCAGTCCATCAGTCAGAACTTATTCCACTGCAATGATATTTTGCAGATGTGTTGGTTTTAATTTATCTGATATTCAATTGGACGAGAGGATCTACAATGCATCTTTGATGGATTTGTGGGAGGTAATTTCCGAAATCAATGAAAAGTATTCCTCAGTTTTGATTGTTGGGCATAATCCATCAATGACGGAAATTTCATGTGCTTTTAATAATGGCATTCAACACCTGAAAACAGGCTCATTGTATGGTTTTTCCAATCAAAACCAATTTTGGACTGAACTTGATGGCTCCGAATCGGTAATGATTCGATCTATTGAGCCATGATTTTTTATGTTATCCCCATATTAAATTTGGTATTTACTGTGCGATACATGCACACTTTTTCTAAAATTTACCCTATAATAGATAAAATACATGGGTAAAAAGATTAGGAAAATAATTGAGGCCGAGTTGTCTTTCATGGTCCTGAATCATTTGAAAGCCATTAATTCTGATGCGGCTATTCAATCGGAAAAGGTTCTTTTGCAATCCATGAAGTCCACAGTGAGGAGGTTTTTCAAGGGATTAAACAAGACTGAACTTGAAAAACTTGAGAGTTCTTTTTCGGAAAAACCTGGTGTTACAAATTCAATATTGAAGCTTAAAGCATCGAAAGTTGACACCAAGTCAAAAAGAAAAGGTGCTGTTTTGAAAACCAAGAAAAAGGTTAGCACCACCAAGAAAAGGTCCTAATCATTTATGGGAAGAGGTATTTTGTTGCTCAATCGTGAGTTGAGTTGGCTTTCTTTTAATGGGCGCGTGTTGCAAGAAGCCGCCGATTCCACTGTGCCGCTTTTGGAGCGCATTCGTTTTTTAGGCATTTATTCGAATAACAGAGATGAGTTTTTCAGAGTAAGGGTTGCGACTGTGAAAAGATTGCTTAGGTTTTCAAAGAAACTAGATGTTTTGCAAGGGGAGCAACCGGCTCCACTCATGGAAAAGATCCAAAGGGAGATTATACGCCAACAACATATTTTTGATTCTATTTACAATACATTATTAAAAGATCTTTCCAATAATCATATTAGGATATTGGATGAATCTCAAATCACCAATTTGCAAGGTAACTTTGTCAAAGAATATTTTGAATCCAAAGTCCGGCCATTGTTGTTTCCAGTCTTTTTAGACAATGCTCCACATTTCCCTTATTTGACAGATAAGTCAATTTACTTAACTATTAAACTGACCGATAGTACTAGAAAAAAGAAAACCCAATACGCTTTGATTGAAATTCCAAGAAAAGGTATTTCGAGATTCTTGCTTTTACCCTCAAAGAAAGCCACTTGGGATGTAATGCTTTTGGACGATGTGATAAGATATTGCTTGAAGGATTTATTTTATGTTTTCGGATATGATAAAGTTCAATCGCATGTTATCAAAATAACCAGAGATGCCGAGCTTGATATCGACAATGATCTATCCAGAAGTTATGTTGAGAAAATATTTAGATCTATTAAAAATCGGAAGAAGGGTGCGCCGGTTAGGCTAGCCTATGACAAGGCCATTCCTAGAGATATGCTTAATTATCTTGTTTCCAAAATGAAATTCAGGAAAACAGATAATCTCATTCCAGGTGGTCGTACACATAACTTTAAAGACTTTATTTCATTTCCCAATGTTGGTCCAGTTGGTTTCAGATACAAAAGGACTCCACCAGTTGCCATAAAAGGCTTCAACGCTTCTTTATCTGCTTTCAACCCAATTTCCAAATCCGATCAACTCCTTTTTTTTCCATATAACAGCTACAATCATGTTTTGGATATTTTGCGTGAAGCATCAATTGATCCCAAGGTGGTTTCCATCCATATTACACTCTACAGGGTGGCTCAAAACTCAATTGTGGCCAACGCATTGGTCAATGCTTTGAAAAATGGGAAATCTGTTACTGCAGTCGTTGAACTACAAGCACGGTTTGATGAGGAGTCCAATATTTATTGGGCGGAAAGGCTTCAAGATGAAGGAGCTCATGTTATTTTCGGTGTTCCTGGATTGAAGGTGCATTCCAAGTTGTTTTTGATTACACGGAAAGAATCAGGAAAACTAACCAAGTATGCTCATATAGGTACAGGTAACTTCAATGAAGCTACTGCAAATGTTTATAGCGATATCTCGTTTTTAACCAAGGATGAAAGGATAACGGATGAGGTGGAAAAACTATTCGGATTTTATAAAAACAACTATAAGACCGGGCATTATAAGCATTTAGTTGTGGCCCCATGGGATATGAGAAAGAAATTCATCAACTTGATAAATAAGGAGATTCAAAATGCTAAAAATGGACTTGATGCATATATTATTTTAAAGTTGAATTCAATTGTTGATGAGGAAGTAATTTCCAAATTATATGTTGCATCTAGTTCAGGTGTGAAAATCAGGATGATTGTACGAGGGATTTGTTCCATTGCCGCTGGAATAAAGGGTTTAAGTGAGAATATTGAAATAACCAGCATTGTGGATAAATATCTTGAGCATTCAAGGATCTTTATATTTGCAAATGGTGGTGAAGAAAAATATTTTATTTCATCAGCCGATTTCATGAGTAGGAATTTTGATAATCGATCTGAGGTTGCTGTTCCAATTTATGATGAAAGATTGAAAAGGTTGTTGCGAGTATTTATAAATCTTCAAATTGAAGATAATACCAAGGCTCGTATATTGGATATCAATCAACATAATAAATATGTCAGCAAAGGAAAAGCGGCAATTGTTAGATCTCAAGATGATTTTTATAAGGAATTAAGAAGATTTTCATGATTCCAAAAGAATTTGTTTTTTTGTGGTATTGATGCTTGAATATTTTGTAAATGGATTATATTCGATTTGGCGCCGTTGATATTGGTTCTAATGCATTGAGATTGTTGCTTTGCAATGTTTATGAGGGGAATGATGGTCCTGTATTCAAAAAAGCTGAATTGTTTCGGTTTCCACTTCGCCTAGGTGAAGATTCTTTTCTTATGGGATCGATTTCTGATGATTCCATTGCAATTTTATCCAAAGTGATGAAATCCTTTAAATTACTTTTAGAGGCCTATGAGGTCGAATCATACCGAGTATGTGCTACAGCAGCGATGAGAGAAGCCTCCAACAAAGATGAAGTGATTAAGAGAGTGTACAATTATAGCGGTTTGCGTATTGAGGTGATTGATGGTAGGACCGAAGCTGAATTGATTTATTCAAATCACCTTGAGAACATTCTTGGTAATGAAAAATCCTATATGTATATCGATGTGGGAGGTGGAAGTACAGAAATAACACTGTTTAAGGAACAAAGAGCTGTTTACTCTAATTCCTTTAATATAGGTACAATTCGTATGCTTCATGGAAAAGTTGATAAACTGGAATGGAGTAACTTCAAGGAAACAATGCTGATGCTTGGAGAATCAATGGATGGGTTGGAAGTTACAGCAATTGGTTCTGGCGGTAATATTAATAAGATATTTAAACTGGCCGGTAGGAAGGATGACCAAAGTCTATCAATTCGACGACTTAAAGAATGTTACGATATGGTTTCATCGTACAATTTAGATGAAAGAATTTCGTTGCTTAAATTAAATCCAGATAGAGCCGATGTGATTATACCGGCGTTTAAGATTTATTTAGCATCTATGAAATATACAGGCATTGAAAAAATTATCGTTCCTCAAGTCGGCTTGTCTGATGGGATTGTTCATCGACTTTATGATGATTACAGAAAAACTGTATGATTATATTATTTTGTGATTTGAATAAGGGTGCCCTTGGCACCCTTATTTTATGCTTTTATATTTGAAAAAATGAATTGACCGTTCTTGTCAACATCTATTTTAATGGCATCTTCTCTATTTACCAATCCAGCAAGTATCTGTTTGCTCAGTTCATTCAGGATTTTCTTTTGAATAACTCGTTTCATTGGTCTTGCCCCAAATTGAGGATCAAATCCTAATTGTGAAAGCCAATCTGTGGCCTCATCTGATATGGAAAGTTGGATGTCTTGTTGTTCGAGCATCTTTTGAAGTCCTTTCATCTGAATCTTCACAATTTCCCTGATTTCACTTCTATCCAATGGATTAAACACGATGATTTCATCTATTCTGTTCAAGAACTCTGGTCGGATTGTTTTTTTTAATTGTTCATAAACAGCAATTTTTGTGGATGCTACAATCTCTTCCTTGTTCTCTTCGTTAAGATTCTCAAATCGTTCTTGAATCAGATGCGCTCCGATGTTGGAGGTCATTATAATGATTGTGTTCTTGAAATTCACTGTTCGACCCTTATTATCTGTCAATCTTCCGTCATCTAGTACCTGTAAAAGGATATTGAATACATCCGGATGTGCCTTTTCTATTTCATCCAACAATATGACAGAGTATGGTCTTCTTCTTACAGCTTCTGTCAATTGACCGCCCTCATCGTAGCCAACATATCCGGGAGGAGCTCCGATTAATCTGGATACAGTATGTCTTTCCTGGTATTCGCTCATATCGATACGGGTCATGGAGTTGTCATCATTAAACAAATATTCAGCCAAGGCCTTTGCCAACTCGGTTTTTCCAACACCTGTTGTTCCTAAAAATATAAAAGAACCTATGGGCCTTTTCATATCCTGCAAACCGGCTCTGCTTCTTCTAACGGCATCAGATACGGCTGCTATGGCATCCTCTTGACCAACCACTCTTTGATGTAATTCCTGTTCCAAGGAAAGTAGTTTTTCTCGTTCACTTTGCAGCATTTTCCTAACAGGAATTCCTGTCCATCTCGATACAACTTCTGCTATATCTTCGCTATCCACTTCTTCCTTTATCATGGCACCTTTGGAGGATTGCATTTCCTGAAGCTGCTTCATAAGTTCACTTTTTTTCGCCTCTGCCTCTTTTATTTTTCCATATCTTATTTCGGCTACCTTTCCGTAATCGCCGGATCGTTCTGCCTGTTCGGCTTCAAGTTTCAATTGCTCCGCAGCTTCTTTTAGGTTTTGGACTTGTTCGACCAAATCCTTCTCTGCTTGCCATTGGGCTTTGATGCCATCTCTTTTTTCCGAAAGGTTAGTTAGCTCCTGCGTTAGCTCGGATAATCTTTTTTCATCATTTTCTCTTTTGATGGCTTCTTTTTCAATTTCTAACTGAAGTATTTTTCTTTGAACTTCATCCAGCTCCTCTGGAACCGAATCAATTTCAAGTCTCAACTTTGAAGCGGCCTCATCTACAAGGTCTATCGCTTTATCCGGTAAGAATCGATCTGATATATAGCGCTCCGAGAACTCCACAGCAGCTATAATGGCCTCGTCCTTGATGCGCACTTTGTGATGGGTTTCGTATCTCTCCTTAAGTCCGCGAAGTATGGCTATAGCATCCTCTGTAACGGGCTCTTCTACCATGACCTTTTGGAATCGTCTCTCTAATGCTTTATCCTTCTCTACATATTTTTGATACTCGGAAAGGGTGGTTGCTCCTATTGCTCTCAACTCTCCTCGAGCCAAAGCTGGCTTTAAGATATTTGCTGCATCCATTGCTCCTTCTCCGCCACCTGCGCCCACCAATGTGTGGATTTCATCTATAAACAACACAATAGATCCATCAGAACTGATTACCTCTTTGACTACGGATTTTAATCTTTCTTCGAACTCACCCTTGTATTTAGCTCCTGCAATCAGTGCACCCATATCCAACGAATAAATGGTTTTTGATTTCAGGTTTTCAGGAACATCACCATTAATGATTCTATGAGCCAAACCTTCTGCGATTGCCGTTTTTCCGACTCCTGGTTCTCCAATTAAAATCGGATTGTTTTTCGTGCGTCGCGATAGGATTTGCAATACCCTTCTAATTTCCTCATCTCTTCCAATTACTGGGTCAAGCTTTCCTTGTCTAGCCAGTTCATTCAAATTTTTAGCATATTTCCCCAATGAATTGTATGTCTCCTCTGCGCTTGCACTGGTAACACGGGCTCCCTTCCTTAATTCGGTCATAACTTTCCTCGTATCTTTTTCATTGATACCATTATCCTTCATCAATTGGGCGGTTTTGTCGGTTCCAGCCAATAATCCCAGAAATAAATGTTCAAGCGTCACAAAATCATCCTTGAACTCCTTCAAATAGTTGTTTGCCTTTTGTATGGCTTGTACAGATTCATTCGATAAGTATTGGTTGCCACCACTAACCTTGGGGTATTTGTCGACGATGGCTTGAAGCTTTTCGTTAAAATGCGCTACGGGCACATTGGATTTTTTTAGAATATAAGGAACGACATTTTCATCCGCATCCATCATAGCCATTAAGATATGACCCGTGTCAACGGACTGGTGGTTACTTTGCATAGCCATGTTTTGGGCTTGCTGTACAACCTCTTGTGATTTTGTAGTGAAATTGTTGATATTCATAGTTGTGATTTTACAATTGGATGCTTTTGGGTAATCATAAATCAATCCAAATGACATTCACCTGACATTTAAGGTCATTTTGTCACGATGAGATCTATTGCCAAGACAATTTTTCACTTTTTGAGTTGATTGGGTCGTATTTTTGTTCTATGGATACGCTTACACACATTGTTGCTGGAGCCGCAGTAGGGGAGTTGCTGCTTGGTAAAAAGGTGGGCAAGAAGGCCATGCTTTGGGGTGCATTAGCTGGTAATGCTCCTGATGTGGATGCCTTTATGAATTTTTTCGTTTCTGATTTGGATTCATTGATTTTACACAGGGGAATTACCCATTCTGTTTTTGTTGCCGCAGTCGTTGGTCCATTGTTAGGATGGTTGCTTTACAATTTTTATGGTCGACTCCACTTGTTTGGCTGGATGATGTTATTCACCATCAACATTTGGTTTCATGAGTTTCTAGACACATGTACAATGTATGGTACTGCCTTATTGTTGCCTTTTAGCGATTATCGCTTCGCATTTAATAACATATTCGTTGTAGATCCTTTGTATACCATTCCATTATTGATAACCGTAATGGCTTTGTTAATCCTACCCAAAAATGCTACCTCCAGACGAAAGTGGAACCTTGCTGGCATATTCATTTCCTCGATTTATATGGCAAGTACCTTTTTTAGTCAAAGTTTGGCCAAGCAATCACTTCAACTGTCCTTGCAGGATAAAGACGATGTGAATTACGAAACAGTAGTTGTACCTACGCTGTTCAATACGCTATTGTGGAATGTAACTGCTAAAACAGATACTGGTTTCTGGACGGGCTATGTATCGGTCTTTGATACATCAGAAAAAGCTAATCTGTATTTTATCCCTAAGGATCCTGTACTGGAGGCCTCATTATCCGGTTCAATCGCCGTTCAGCGCCTCTCCCGTTTTTCAAATGGTTTTTTTGTAATCCGACAAAAAGGGTCGGACTACTATTTTCATGATTTGCGTTTTGGACAGGTCAGCGGTTGGAGCGATTCAAATTCCCACTTTGGTTTTTCTTTTAACCTAAGTCCGAAAGCAGATAACTCCATGGTTGTTCAACAAGGTAGGATAGAAGGGCTTGAACCGCTAGTTTTTAAAAGTATGATTTTCCGGGCTTTTGGACGCAGTTCAGTCATTGACGCCGAATATTCGGTTCATGGCAAACAGCATCCGAAGTGATAGCCTGACTATTCGGAAGCTGATCCATCTTCTCATTTGGGAAAACCATGATGATGAACGCGAGAAGGATTCATTGGTGATTTCAGTGCACTCATCTCTCATGACACCATTTAGATGTGAATTCAAGTCCGAACAAAAGGGTTCATTCACCACATCCAGGTTGAGTTCAATGCTGATGTATGCACTCAGTTGGTTTTGATTATATGACCCTATAGTGGCCCACATATTATCTACTACAGCCACTTTGCCATGTACCATAGCGTTGTTGCATTCGTAAATTTTAACACCGGCACGAAGCAATCTTCCGTATAAGTATTCAGAGGCCAATTTCACTACTGGAACATCAGAGAAACGAGTCATTATAACAGATACTTGTACCCCTCTTTTGGAGGCTCTTCTCAATAATGAAATAAACCTTCTTCCAGGTAGAAAATAACCTCCAACAATGGTAATGTGGCTTTTGGCTGATCGAACCGCATGGTTGTAGCTCCTGGTGATATCTCTTCTGTTTCTCAAAAAATCATTTCTTCTTATGCGGACCCAAATCCCTTTTGAATCCGGAATCGGGTCTTTAATAAGGGTCGAGGGCCATTTTAGTTTGCCCGCAGAAAATTTCTTTTCTTGAATTTTGATGCATACAGCCGCCAAATCTTCGCATATTCTACCTCTAACAGATATGGCGTAATCCAACCAAGCCTGGGCTGTGGAATCCCCCCTGTATCTGTCTGCTATGTTCATTCCAGCAACCAAAGCCCAATCATTATCTATAATGATCACTTTGTGGTGCATCCTTCTTCCAACATAAAACTCACCAAGTGAAGCGTATGGTTGAAAGCGTTTAAAATTTATACCCGCCTGGAGCATCCTGGTTTCATCTGTGGACTGTAATCCGCTGGCACCGAAATCGTCAATAACCAAATTGACTTCAACGCCTCTTTTTGCGGCGCGAATCAATGCGTCCATCACTATCTTTCCCGTACTGTCAGATTCCATCAAATACACTTGAAAATGTATTACCGAGGACGCTGAATCTATCCGATGTTGTAGTATCTCGAAAAAACGAATACCTCCTCTGTGCCATTCAACGCTTTCGCATAGCACATATCCTTCGGCATTATGGGTCGCCATTTGAGATGAGGTTTTCTATTTTTATGGTTATTAACAAATATGCATAGTCGAGGTTGTTATTAACTTCGATTTTTTACAAACCCTCGTTTCTTTTTCATTGGATATTTTTACATAAAAATAACATTTTTTAAATTAGTTCGTTTGGTGATAAGTCGCAACATTATTGTTTCTTTAAAGGTGATTTTATTCAATTGGCAGAGCATGCTATTCAAAACAACACTTTCGCTGTTTTTTACATTTTTTTTCTCAATAGCGGCATTGAGCGGTTGCGGTTTTGCCGATGATAGGTTCATTGAAAGAGTAGTCATTGGTTTCGACTCCAAGTACCAAAGCAAATTCATAGATAATAATGCCCTTTTTAAAGAAGGTTGGGATACAATTTCACATGTACGGTTCTGGCAAGATATTATGACCATGTCAAATGACTCGGTTTTGATAAATATTGCCGATGTTCGTCAACCCCTTTTCTCCTTGCACGCATCGGATTGGAGTTGTCAAACTGTAGAAGAAAAAGACGAATACAAACGATTGGTTTGCGTTAGCAACGACCTTTCAGCAACCACAAGTATATACGCAACCACTGGCAAACAGCACTTTTTTGAATTCAGAAAGTTACTTCCTATGATTCCTGTCGCCATAGAGGTTTTTGAGCAGGAGGGAACAGATCCTTGGTATGCACAAACGATACTTTTGATTGAGAGCCCTGGAAAGACAGATGCCGTTTCCTATGCTGGAGCCCGTGGTGCATTTCAGCTTATGCCTGGAGTGGCTCGATCTCAAGGACTGGTAGTAAACCGACATCAAGATGATCGTACAGATTTAAGAAAGTCAGCCGCGGGTGCGGCTCGATTCATTCGTAAGGTTTGTGTCGTGGAAGCAAAGAGGCTGTTGGACAAATACACAATAACTTATAATGAGTCCGATTTATGGTTTAGGTTGTTTGTCATGCATATTTATCATTCAGGTGCTGGAAACCTATCCGCCGCGCTCGATGCCATGCAACCTACCCATGGTGGTATGCCTTTTATCAGAAAGCTTTGGAGGACAGAAGCTGCTGGATTCAAAAATGAATCTCAAAACTATTCGCAAGTGGCATTGGCGGCAATGGTCATGTTTGACCGTTTGCTGAACGCCGAGTCTGAATCCGATACCGTTTTTTTGGTACATGGAGACAAACGCATAGCTGATTTGAAAAACGGAAGCAGGTATTGTGTAGATACCTTGGCCTACCTCAACGAATGTCTTGAAGCATATGGAACTGATTTAATAGAGGGAGTCATTCCAGTCAATTATTTTTTGGAGGCCGATGCCAGGGTGTTGTATCAGATTGAAAGATACTGCAAGGATAACCAGCCATGTTATGAACTTACACCTATTCGTCGTTCGGAGAGATTCGGTTCTTTTGCGGCCAAATTGATTACCAAAAAAAAGTTGAAAGAGGCCATTCTTATTTTAGGCAAAGCATTGGAAATTAATCCTTTGTCGGTTGTTTCATATAACCTTATTATTCGTGCCTACAATCTGGATAAGCAACCTGAAATGGTTGAGAAATTCACCGCCTTACGCGATGAAATGATAAACAATCCAACTAAGTTCTTGAAGTGAATGGAATCGATTTGTTTAATTTTTTAATTTTGTCAAACAAAACTGTTGCCATGAAAAACTTCATGAAAACCTACTTTAGTAATGATGGTGCCGGCGCTTTCGCTTTGATGTGGGTGATTTGCGTGATAACTTTCATCACCCTGTTGGTATCAAACGGTTAATCCGTTATTCTCTAAACGAATCTTTTGATAAGCCTTAACCTATGGCTGTATCTTTTTGTGTCGTTGTTGAAAATTCCGTGGTGATCCAAGTTGTCGATTCGTACCTTGCCCGAGGCATGAATGATTTTTCCTCCTGACAACACAATTCCCACATGGATGATTCGACCTTCTTCGTTGTCGAAAAATGCCAAGTCACCTGGTCTGGCTTCATCCACTAAATGTACCAAAGAGCCCTGCTCAGCTTGCTGCCAAGCATCCCTTCTCAATCTCATTCCAGATAATTTGAAAACCATTTGGGTTAGTCCGGAACAATCGATACCAAAATGGGTTCTACCTCCCCACAAATAAGGAGAGTTTAGATACATATATGCATTTTCTATGATGCCTTGGGTCCTTAAAAGTTTTTCGGGACACTTTACTGATCCTTCAAATCGGTATGCGTTGGATCCCAATCTACATGTCATTTCCTTGAAATGGGGTAGCGATGATCCGAGTACGAGATTTAGTACAGAGTCATCTACGAAAAGCAATTGAACAATATCGAATGACACACAACATGGTTCGTTGTTGAGGCTAGAGAATTCAGCATGGTCGATGGGTATGAATTGGGACGATAGCACCCACCCTTGGTATAAATCGAATGCCAGCACAACACGATACCAATCACCCGATTTCTCCAATACCTCGAAATGTTCACCAAACAGCACTTGGGATACCATCTCACTTTGGTGTGAGGCCTCTTTTCTCAATGGAATCACCGTAAGGTGACAAATGCCGTGGGTTACCATTATTTTATTTCAGATGTTCCGAATTACAATAGCGCTCGCTCCACCGCCACCGTTGCAAATACCAGCAGCACCGTAAGTAGCATTTTTTTGTTTGAGTACATGAACCAGGGTTACAACTATCCTGCAGCCGGAACTTCCCAATGGATGTCCCAATGCAACAGCTCCTCCATTTACATTGACTTTGAAAGGATCAAGACCCATTTCCTTATTGTTAGCGATAGCTACAGCACTGAATGCCTCGTTGATTTCAAAATAATCTATCTGTTCTTTACTGAGTCCGGCTTTTTGAATGGCTTTTGGAAGGGCTTTTGAAGGTGCTGTTGTGAACCACTCTGGCGCTTGTTGGGCATCTGCAAAGGAAATCACCTCCGCCAACGGCTTTATGCCTAAAGACTCTGCCTTTTCTTTTGACATCAACACAACGGCAGAAGCACCATCATTCAACTTAGATGCATTTGCAGCAGTAACGGTACCATCCTTTTGAAAAGCGGGTTTTAACGATGGAATTTTATTGAAATCTACTTTGCGAAACTCCTCATCCTCTGAAACTACCAACGGGTCTTTCCCTCGTTGTGGAATCTCAACCGAGACGATTTCATCTTTGAATAATCCTTTTTCATAGGATGAGGCTGACCTCTTGTATGATTCAATGGCAAAAGCATCTTGCTCTTCCCTTGTGATTTTGTATTCGGAGGCGCAAATCTCAGTGGCGTTACCCATGTGGAAGTCCTTATAAACATCCCACAAGCCATCTTTGACCAATCCGTCAAGTACCTGTCCATGCCCAAGTCGGTATCCGTTTCTTGCCTTATCTAAGTAAAATGGTACATTAGACATCGACTCCATGCCTCCTGCCACTACAATATCGTTTTCTCCGAGCATGATAGATTGAGCACCCAGCATTATGGACTTCATACCCGAAGCGCAAACCTTATTGATGGTTGTACCAGGAGTGGTGTTTGGAAGACCAGCGCCGATGGAGGCTTGGGTTACCGGTGCTTGTCCCAAATTGGCAGCTAATACATTGCCCATGTACACCTCCTGAACATCGGATGGCTTCAATCCGGCTCTTTCAACTGCCGCTTTTATGGCTACTGCACCCAGTTGGGTAGCTGAAAAAGAACTCAGTGAACCTCCGAAAGATCCGATTGGAGTCCGTACAGCAGAAACTATATATACTTGTCTCATAAATGGTTGATGGCTTTTTATTGTATTTTATTCAATCGATTCAAAAGTAATGAATTAATCAAAGGCGAAGCGGTAATTTAAGCGTACCTTTGCAAAGGATTTGTCTGATTTTCAAATCAAATCCACAAAACATGGATACATTTAAAACACTGGGCCTCGATGATGAAGTGCTCAAAGGGATAGCAAAGCTGGGATTCGAGACGCCTACACCCATTCAACAACAAGCCATACCTGAATTGCTCAAGGGCGACAGGGATTTTATTGGACTCGCACAAACAGGTACCGGAAAAACCGCCGCCTTTGGATTACCACTACTGCAACTTTTGGATTTCTCCAAAAAGCAGGAGCAAGCCTTAGTTCTTGCACCTACCAGAGAGTTGTGTGTTCAAATTTCAAACGACATTAAAGACTTCGCATCCGACATGAAAGGGGTAAATATTGTCCCTGTATATGGTGGAGCAAGCATCACCCGTCAGATGGATCAACTCCGTCGTGGAGCCCAATTGATCGTTGCAACACCAGGTCGCCTCATAGACCTATTGGACCGCAAGGCTTTGGCATTGGATAGGATTTCATTCGTAGTGCTGGATGAGGCGGATGAGATGCTGAATATGGGTTTTCAGGAGGACATCGATTATATTCTTGAGAATACGCCTGAAACCAGAAAAACATGGCTTTTCTCGGCTACCATGCCACCTGAGGTTCGTTCGATTGCAAGGAACTACATGTCGGATCCGTTTGAATTGACTGTCGGAAAGAAAAACGCGGGAGCGGAAAATATAGAACATGTCTTTTATGCCGTGCATGCTCGCGATCGCTATCTGGCTTTGAAGCGAATCGTAGACTTTAACCCCGACATATTCGGAATCGTTTTTTGCAGGACGAAAATCGAATCCCAAGAAATTGCGGAAAAACTGATCAAGGACGGCTATAACGCCGATTCTTTGCATGGGGATTTGAGCCAACAGCAGCGCGACAAAGTAATGGGTTTGTTCCGCGACCGTTCTTTGCAGCTTTTGATTGCAACCGATGTGGCCGCCCGAGGTATCGATGTAAGTGATATTACCCATGTAATCAATTACGAATTGCCTGATGATACCGAAGTTTATACCCATAGAAGTGGTAGAACCGCAAGGGCTGGCAAATCAGGTATTTCCATAGCTATTGTCAACATGAAAGAGGTTGGCAAAATCAAGCAAATAGAGCGTCAGATCAATCGTAAATTCAAACACGAAAGAGTTCCTGATGGATTCCAGGTATGTGAGAGACAATTGATGCACCTCATTACCAAAGTGCACGATGTGGAAGTGGATGAAGCGGCTATCAACTCCTATCTTCCTGGTATCTACGAATCTTTGAAGGACCTCTCGAAGGAGGAAATTATCAAGCGCTTCACTTCACTTGAATTCAACAGGTTTTTGGATTATTATCGAAACGCTCCTGACATCAATGCCGACCTAAATGGAGGTAAATCTGACCGTGGTCGTATGCGTCAGGGCAACATGGATACCATGTTCATCAATCTTGGATCCGCTGATGGTTTTGATCCAGGAAAGATGTTGAGATACATTTGCGACACAGCCGATATAAACGGAGCAATCATAGGTCGTATCGATATTAAGGGAGTTTATTCTTTCGTCGATATCGAACGCGAGAAACTACCTGGAGTAATGACTGCATTTGATGGCGAAGTTTTTCGTGGCAGAAAGGTGAGAACTGATATTTCACAAGGTCCTGGAAGCTCCAAGAAGTCTGGAAAAGGTAGGGAAGAAGGACGAGGTTTTTCGAAAGGTCCTCGCGGTTCTGATAGGGGTGGATACCATGCCCAAAAACAGCAAAAGGATTCAGGAAGATTCGGTGGCGATAGGGAAAAAGCTGGGGGGCGGAAAAAACGCTGGTAGTAACATAGGTTGATTTTTCGCAACTATAATCGTCATAACTTCATTCATGATAGATCTTCGTAGCGATACTGTAACCAAGCCCACTTCTTCCATGTTGGAAGCCATGATGGCAGCCAAAGTTGGTGATGATGTTTTTGAGGAGGACCCTTCAGTTATCGAGCTGGAGCAAAAAACAGCGGTCCTTTTTGGAAAGGAGGCGGGACTTTTTTGTCCCTCCGGAACTATGACCAATCAAATTGCAATCAAGGCACTCACCAAGCCTCAGGAGGAAATCATCTGCGATAAGACCAGTCATGTTTACTTATATGAGGGCGGAGGACTTGCTTTCAATAGTGGCTTGTCAACATGGTTGTTGGAAGGAAATAGAGGTAGGCTTACAGCCAATCAGGTTGAGGAGGCTATTCGACCTGATAATGTGCATTATCCAAGGACAAGTGTGGTTTCGTTGGAAAACACACACAATAGGGGAGGTGGAAGTATCTATTCGTTGGCTGATATTGAGTCCATCAGAGAAGTATGTAATCGTTACGGGTTGTTTCTTCATCTTGATGGCGCGCGTATTTTCAATGCCTTGGTTGAATCCGATTATACCGCTCAAGAAATCGGGTCTAATTTCGATACCGTTTCAATATGCATGTCCAAAGGCTTAGGAGCACCCGTTGGATCCGTTCTTGTTGGTTCGGGTAAGTTGATTCGTGAAGCAAAGCGTATTCGCAAGGTGTTAGGTGGTGGTATGCGACAAGCCGGTTATTTGGCTAAGGCTTGCACCTATGCCCTGGACCATCATGTGGATCGTTTGAAGGATGATCATCAAAGAGCAAAGGTTTTAGCGAAAATGCTATCCGAACTTTCTTTTGTCGATTCAGTTGTACCCGTTGAAACGAATATAGTAGTCTCTAAGATTATTGATGATGTGCCATTGGAAAAACTACTGAAATCATTAGACCATTCTGGAATTAAGGCTGTGGCTTTTGGCAAACAATCTATGCGAATGGTTACACACCTCGACTTTGATGACACGATGTTGGACCAGGTTGGTGTCGCGTTGAAACGAATAGATTCAGAGCTCAAATAGAATGATCAGAATCAACTTCATCTTTTTTTGCTTTCTATTCACTATCGGGAACGCATACTTTGTCTCGGCACAAGAGAAGGTGGTTCTTACGGGCGCGGTTATCGATGAATTGGGTACCAATCCGGTTCAAAACTTGATGGTGGTAAGTAAGCGAACCCAGCAAGGTTACTTTAGTGGATTTGATGGACGGTTCAAGGTCAGTGTCGACCTGAATGATACGATTATCATTGCTGCTACGGGGTATTCAACATTGAAAATAGCTGTCGCAGATTCCATTGCCAAAGGGGTTTATGACTTAAGGATTTCCATGCCACGGCTTCAGGTCAATTTAAAGCCTGTAGAGATATTCACAAAACGCGATTTGGATGAAATCGAAAGGGAAATACAGACTCTTGGTTTCGATGAAAGTGATTACATGTTGGATGGTATTGATGCCATTTCGAGCCCCATTACCGCATTGTATCTCGCTTTCAGCAAAAGGGAACGAAGCAAACGACTTGTAGCGGAAATGCGTAATAACGATAAGCGTCGATCTCTCTTAAAGGAGCTTTTCAGGAAATATGTTGATTATGAAATTATAGATTTAGAGAACGAGGAGTTTGATCGCTTCATAGATTTTTGTAGGGTATCAGATGATTTCCTGAAATCATCTACGCAATACGACTTCATCATGTATGTGAAAAAGCGCTTTGAGGTATTCAGGATGTTAGAAAACTGAATTTAAACCAATCCCCGGTTTTTCCTGATGAAATCAGCTGCCTTATGAATGTCGGGTGCAATAACACGATCTGATTCCATAAATGGAACCGATTCTCTGAAGGCAGAGAATACCTTCTCAACGGTTGGGCTGCTTTTCAAAGGTCTTCTAAATTCAAGAGCTTGACAAGCCGTCAACAATTCAATACCCAAAATATCATACAAATTGTTGACTATGGTGTAGGTTTTGGTGGCTGCATTGGCTCCCATGCTAACATGGTCTTCTTGTCCATTGGATGATACAATAGAATCCACCGATGCTGGACTACAAAGCTGTTTGTTTTTGCTGACAATGGAAGCGGCAGTATATTGTGGGATCATAAATCCGGAATGAAGTCCGGCATCTTTTGCCAAAAAAGGAGGTAGCTGTCTTTGGCCAGATATAAGTAGGTAAGTTCTCCTTTCGGATATATTGCCCAATTCCGATAAAGCAATACCAAGGAAGTCAAGAGCTAGCGCAAGTGGTTGTCCATGAAAATTGCCAGCCGAAACCACCTTATCGTCATCTGGGAATATGGTTGGGTTGTCTGTCACGGAATTGATCTCGGTCAATATGACCTTCTCAACATATTGAATGGCATCTCTAGAGGCGCCGTGAACTTGAGGGATGCAACGGAAAGAGTATGGGTCTTGCACATGCGATTTTGGTCGCTTCGAAATCTCACTTCCTTCCAGCAAGTTTCGCATATTGTTTGCTACCTGTATTTGACCGTTGTGTGGTCGGATTTTTTGAATCGCATCCATAAAAGGATCGGTATGGCCATCAAAAGCATCAAAAGATATGGCAGCAATCACTTCAGCCCAGTGGGCCAAATTGTTGGCATGATAAACAGCCCATGCGCCGTATGAGCTCATGAATTGAGTGCCGTTCAATAATGCCAAACCCTCTTTGGATTTAAGTTGGATGGGATGCCAGTTGTGTCTAGCCAGTGCATCTTCGGCGGTTCGTAAGGCTCCTTTGTAGTAAACTTCACCCAAACCGATCAGTGGAAGGCTCAAGTGTGCCAATGGTGCCAAATCACCAGAAGCACCTAGCGAACCCTGTTGATATACGATTGGCAATACATCATAATTGAAGAAGTCGGCCAACCTCTGAACAGTCTCTGTTGTAACACCACTATTCCCATAGCACAGCCCTTTGATTTTTAAAAACAGCATGAGTCTGACCAATTCAGCCGGAACCTGTTCTCCTGTGCCACAAGCATGTGACATGACTAGGTTTTTTTGCAGTGACTCAAGGTCGGAAGGGGAAATTGTCTTATTGTATAAGCTGCCGAACCCGGTATTAATACCGTAGATGGGTGCTTGCAGATTCCTCATCCGTTCGTCTAGGTATTTTCTGCAACCATCAACTGCGGTTAAGGATTCTTCAGTGATTTCAATGCTATAAACACCAGATAGCACCTTTTCAATTTCATCAAGTGTGATGTTTGATTTTGAAATCCTGATGGTAGGCATAAGAATGGCGTTAAGTTTTAATCCAAATGGGATTTGATGTGTTGTATGATTTGATTCAGATGCAACTTGTGCTGTTCTCCGTTACGCATGTTGCGCAATGAGAGAAGTCCGCTTGCCATTTCCTCACTTCCTATTAGAATCACGAATGGGATATTATTGGAGTCGGCATATGACATTTGTTTCTTCATCTTAGTGGGGTCGGGGTAAACCTCAGTTGCAACGCCGTTCAATCGCAGTTCTCGTGCAGCCTTTTGGCAATATCTCGCCTCATCTGGACCGAAATTCACGAACATGGCCAGCGTCTTGTTACCCTTGGTTCCAATTTCATTCCATCTACCAGATTCTTCCAAAACATCGTAGATACGATCTATTCCATACGATATGCCTACACCGGATAATCCAGGAAGTCCGAAAATACCAGTTAAGTCATCATATCTTCCACCACCGGCAATACTACCTATGGAAACATTAGTGGCTTTTACTTCGAATATGGCTCCGGTGTAATAGTTAAGTCCTCTAGCAAGGGTGAGATCCAATTCAACTCCCTCAGTTCCTGTCAGACTAATCAGTTCTCGCAATTCAGCGACCCCTTTCATTCCAATTTCTGAATTTGAAAGCCATTTTTCCAAAAAGGATATAGCCTCTTCGGGAAGTTTGCCGTTGAAATCGAAAATGGGTTGAAGTAATTCAATGGATTCTTTTTGAAATCCCTTGTTTAGTAATTCATCTATGACCTTGTCTTTTCCGATTTTATCGAGCTTGTCTAAAGCCACTGTGAGATCAATGATTTGATCAGGCCTGCCAGTCAATTCAGCCATTCCCGCAAGGACCTTCCTGTTATTGATTTTTATAATCACCGGGATTCCTAGTGACTGAAAAACATTCCGAGTCATTTCAACCAATTCCGCTTCGTTGTGTAAGGATGTGCTTCCAATCACATCTGCATCGCATTGAAAGAACTCACGGTAGCGTCCTTTTTGAGGACGGTCGGCTCGCCATACCGGTTGAATCTGAAAACGCTTGAATGGGAAGGTAATTTCATGCTGGTGCATGACAACATATCTTGCAAAAGGCACAGTAAGGTCGTATCGAAGTGCCCGTTCGGTCAACATCTCCGAATTGGTGTTTTTATCCAAAGACCTTTGGAAGTCGTCCATCAGCTCCTTTTTCTTAGACGATTCATGCAACCTTGAGTTCAGGATTTTGAATAAGAGCTGATCGCCTTCCTCTCCGTACTTGCCAGTTAGTGTTGAAAGTTGCTCCATGGCTGGAGTCTCTATCTGTTGGTAACCATGCAGTCGGAACACTTCCTTGATCTGGTCGAGGATGTAATTCCTTCGGATCATATCCGTAGGATTAAAATCGCGAGTGCCTTTCGGAAGGGATGGTTTCACGGAACGGTTGGATATCTCCGCAAAGATAGGAATCGCCTCAGATTACTTATTTTGCATCCATGATTGTTTTGAACACCTGCTACTTACCTCCGGTTTGCTATATGGCTCTATTGTCCCGGAACACTGTTTGTATGGATCATGATGAAAGGTATGTTAAACAGAATTTGAGAACCCGATGTCATATTTTGTCTCCCAATGGGGTCCAAACATTGACCATTCCAGTTGTACACGAAAACCTAAATCAATCGCTGGTTAAGGAGGTTCGGATTTCCTACACTTCACATTGGAGGCGACAGCATTTTAGATCAATTCAGGCAGCCTATGGAAAATCTGCATATTTTGAGCACTATGAGGATGACTTAATGGAATTGTTTGATAAGAAATACGATTATTTATGGGAGTTTAATTTGCATTCCATAAGGCTATTGGCTTCAAACATGGGATTGAATTTCGAGTTTAGTCTAGACTCTCATGAGATAGACCGTAGTGGAACCGAAATAGGCTCCTTATCGGACATTTCCAAACCAGAGGAGATTCCAATTCAGAAAAGATATTTGCAAGTTTTCAGCGACCGATTTCCCTTTTGCAGTGGATTAAGCTCATTGGATTTATTAATGAACCTGGGTCCTCAATGTAAAAGCTACCTATTGGATTGGAATTGATTTTTGGTTTAGAAGAAAAACACCGGTACTTTTTGGACAGGAATAGCCAACACAGGTATATCTGACTGCAATGCGAACCTACGGGTTATTCCCGGATCGAAAATCCTCTCAAAAATACCCCGATGGTGAGTCGTTAGCACCAAAAGATCTGCGTCTACATCTTTGATGAATGCATCCAAACTCGATAAAACATTCACTGTTGGGATGAATGTATTTAGAACTAGGCATTCAGGTGATTTTGAGTGGATAATTTCCTTGAGTCTGAGTTGATATTGTGATACTTCCTCAGCAATTGTTTGCGAGCCAGCGCTTATCAAGTCAATCTCTATACCCTCTCCAGCCAAAGATTCTGCTATCCATTGTACGGTGTGTTCATTTTCAAGATTAGGATCAATTCCGACAACGATTTTTGAAATATTCTTATAGGGCATGGATTCAGGGATGACCAGTACAGGTATTTCAGATTTAGAAACCACGGATGAGGCATTTGAACCTATCAGCCTATCTCTTTTTTTGCTGTTTCCACTGGTGCCCATAACTATCATGGAAACATCTGATTTTTTTGATTGAGCCAATATTTCTTCAACTACATCTCCCGAACAAAGGATGTTCCTACACGGAATGTGGAGCTCGGCGACCTGTCTTTGACAAAGCTCCATGAGATGTTCAACCCCTAGGTTTTCACTAAATGCCTCTCGATAATCCTCCTCATGGTGCACATGCATCAGTATTAGGCTGCAGGAAGTTCCTCTGCACAATTGGGTTGCAAATCTCAGCGCAATCAAAGAATTTTCTGAAAAGTCTATTGGAACTAGTAAAAGATGTGGTTTCATTTACTTTTGATTTTTACCAAAATCACAACGATTTTTGAAATACGACCTGACATTCGTCATGATTTTTCGAAACAAGATGAATTTAGAAGAGAAGGAACAATTGGTTACTTTTGGCCATGCATCAATCCATTTTGATAATTGATTTCGGTTCCCAGTATACTCAGTTGATTGCCAGGAGAGTAAGGGAGTTGAATGTGTACTGCGAAATTCATCCATACAACCATCTTCCTGATCTGGATGGTCGTTTTATAGGTGTGATATTGTCCGGAGGGCCTGCATCGGTTAGGGAAGAAGGCGCTCCGCATATCGATACCGCAGCCATTCGTGGTCGCTTTCCTGTGTTGGGTATCTGTTATGGAGCTCAATTAATGGCTCACCAATCAGGAGGTCAGGTGACTCCTTCCAAGATCCGAGAATATGGAAGGGCTGTGCTGGGTGTAGGCGACAAAGGCTGCGTTTTATTTCAGAATGTGTCAGATTCTACCCAGGTCTGGATGTCACATGGAGATACTATCACAACTATTCCCACTGACTTCAATATTATAGCAAGCACTGATACCGTAAAGGTGGCCGCTTACAGTGTTGAGGGCGAAAAAACCTTTGGTGTTCAGTATCACCCTGAGGTGGTACACTCTTTGGAAGGCACAAATATGCTAGCCAATTTCTTGTATGAAGTTTGTGGATGCACTGGCGATTGGACTCCCAGTTCATTCATAGATGATACGGTAGAAAGCTTGAAAAAGCAGTTGGGCTCCGACAAGGTTATTTTGGGACTTTCGGGAGGTGTCGATTCCGGAGTGGCTGCCATGCTGCTTCATAACGCCATTGGCGCTAATCTCCACTGTATTTTTATTGACAATGGATTACTTCGCAAGAATGAGTTTCTTCAGGTCTTGGAGGCTTACAAGCACATGGGTTTGAACATACGCGGTGTAGATGCTTCCATTCATTTTTATGAGGAACTCCAAGGTGAGTCGGAGCCGGAAAAAAAGCGAAAGATCATCGGTCGCGTTTTCATTGAGGAGTTCGAGCGATGTGCCAATGAGATCAAAGGTGTTTCTTGGTTGGCCCAAGGAACCATTTACCCCGATGTTATTGAATCTGTTTCCGTAAAGGGTCCAAGTGCTACAATCAAATCACACCATAATGTTGGCGGATTGCCAGAGAAAATGAGTTTGAAGGTTGTGGAACCTCTAAAGACCTTGTTCAAGGACGAGGTTCGAAGGGTAGGGACGGCCTTGGGCATGCATCCCGACTTACTGAATCGTCATCCATTCCCAGGACCCGGATTGGCCATACGCATTTTAGGTGATATAACGCCTGAGAAAGTCAGAGTCATTCAAGATGTTGATTCCATTTTTATTGAAGGCTTGAAAGAGGAAGGATTGTACAATCAGGTTTGGCAGGCTGGTTCCATATTGTTGCCTGTAAAATCGGTGGGTGTTATGGGTGATGAACGCACATATGAAAATGTGGTTGCATTAAGAGCTGTTTCCTCAACGGATGGAATGACCGCGGATTGGTGTCACCTACCTCATGATTTTTTAGGTAGGATTTCCAACGAGATTATCAACAAGGTAAAGGGGGTCAACAGGGTGGTTTATGATATCAGCTCAAAGCCTCCCGCAACAATAGAATGGGAATAGGTTTAGGTATTAAATAATACTGTCAAGTCTCCATAAACAGGTATGTATATTTTGGAAATTCATCGACTAGCATCTCCCTTTTCGGCATGGTTTTGGCTTCAATTTTCAAAAAACCGAATCTTGCGGCTGCTGCTATTTATCTCAGCAATATTTTGCTGCTATCACCCTGGGCATGCGCAGGATAGTCTTGTTGCAGAGAAGAAGTTAAAGGTTGCGCTTGTGATGTCGTATGAGGTAGGACGGAATGCAAACATCGACCCCTCCGATCCAGAGAGCCCCGGAATACATCCATTTTCTCTTCCTGCATTACACTTTTATGAAGGTAGTAGACTAGCGATTGACTCTTTGTCCAGAAGGGGACAGCGGTATGATTTAGTTTGTTTTGAGGCGCCGTTAGATACATCAGGAATGGAAAAATTCCTTGACCAATTAACTGTTGATAGCTTCAATGTTGTAATCGGTTATGTTCCTGATAACTTGTTGCCAATGCTTGTGAAAAGGGCAAAAAGGGACAGTATTAAGCTGATATTGACTCAGGCATTAAGATCTGATCCAATTATAGGGCACGACAATTGCGCTTTAGCCTATGCATCTACCGCAACGCAATGTAGTTTGGTTGTGGATCGGTTTTTGAAAAAATATCCGAATGCCAACTTTGTCATAATAAAAGGAAGGAAGCCTAGGGAAAAGGAGGTTGCTGATGCCTTGCAGGCTGCTGTTGATACTCTGGCATCTGGAACATCTATGGTTCGAGTGGTAGACCTTGCTGTATCTGGTGTGAGTGGGGCATCCGCTGGAATTGTTTCTGATCGTCAAAACATCATATTTTTCGTTTCTTCAGAAGAGCCTGTAGTCAACCCGGGATTAGCATCCTTGGCAAGAAGCTGTCCCAGAAACACAATTGTTTGCGGTATGCCAACCTGGGTGAACTTTGAATCTATAGATTTTATGTCCCATGAACGAATTCAGATTTGTTTATTCGATAATAACTATATCGACTTAAGCGACTCGAACAGGTTAAAATTCCGCAAACGCTTTGTAAACGCCTATTTGGATGATCCTTTGTCATCTGGTTATGCAGGGTATGATATGTTTTCATATCTGATGCCCCTTCTTAAAAAACATCCTGATGCCGATTTAAAGGATATATTAATTGGAGACAAAAAGCGTGTAAGTCCAGTTTATGAATTCAGCCAACTTCCAGAAGGCGGATTTGAAAATCATCGTATGACTATCACCATGTTGGTGGAATATCGTTTCATTGATATCAACCTGGTCGACGCTTTTCGAAAGGAGCGATTGAAAAAGAAGATGCAGGGTAAATGATTTAGGCTTTTAAACCGTAATCAACACCGTAGTTTTGTAATGAGTCCTGCAGTTTATGCCTCGCATTGTGAATGCGTATCTTAACTGTTCCTAATGGTATGGAAAGATGACGGGCAATTTCTTCGTATTTGTAACCCTGATAGCTCATCATAAATGGCTTTCTAAGGTTGTCAGATAATTTTCCGAGAGCCCTCTCTATGTCTTCCATAGCTAAGCTTGTTTCAGCTCCATTCCGAGTAGAATTTGAAGATGAGTTGATGTAAAACTGGTTTTCGGTATCATCGGAGAAGATGTTACTGTTAACCATTCTTCGATAATTGTTGATGAAAATATTTTTCATCATGGTGTAAAGCCATCCTTTCAGATTGGTTCCTTCAGCGAACTTGTCATGGTTTCTGAAGGCTTTCAACATTGTTTCCTGAACCAAATCGTTAGCATCCTCTACATCGCGCACCAGCTTCATTGCATACCCACGCAATGGTTTGTACTGGCACTGTACGGCATGGTTGAATTCTACTTGTGTCATTTTGTTTATGATTTATGGTTAATACTTACACAAAAGTAATTAGCAAAACCATAAAGTCAACTATTGTGTGTAATAATTATGTAAATAATATAAACAAAAAGGTCAATTAATTAATAATCAAGGTAAAAAGTTTAAGTATATCTCAATAAAGTTAAACAAAAGGATTGTTTTTGGGGTTATCCTTAAAAGCGAAGACATGAAAACATCACTGAGAATTGAGCAACTAATTGATTATAAGGATTTAAATCCAGAAACCGAGTTGTTAAACAAAGATTTCGACACACCCATGAGACCTGATGCTTTTCACGTGTGTGATGAAGAGAAGATCCAACGAATTCAAAAATCGTTTCGTGAAATCATGGATACCTTGGGACTTGATTTAACAGATGACTCTCTTGCAGACACGCCACATAGGGTAGCAAAGATGTATGTGCGCGAGTTATTCAAAGGTTTGAACCCTGCCAATAAACCAGAGGTTACCCTTTTCGATAACAAGTACAATTATGGAAAAATGTTGGTTGAAAGGAACATCACGGTTTTTTCAAACTGCGAACACCACTTCGTACCTGTTTATGGCAAGGCGCATGTTGCCTATTTCTCCAATGGAAAAGTTATCGGTCTATCCAAACTTAACCGTCTTGTTGATTTTTTTGCCAGAAGGCCCCAGGTTCAAGAAAGGCTTACTGTGCAAATCATGATGGAGCTGAAGAAAATTCTAAAGACAGAGGATGTTGCTGTGATTGTAGATGCAGTACACCATTGTGTTTGCTCTCGTGGTGTTTCCGATACAGCTTCTTCCACTATTACTGCTGAGTATTCTGGAAAATTCTTGAACGAATCAACTAGGGAGGAGTTATTCAGAATGATACAATTGAAGTGACTTTTGTTTGATCCCAAGTTTCGAATTTAGTGCCGGATCGTGTTCTGTATATTTATTCTTCACTGATCAGTTGTAGGCGTAGTTTTTATTGCCCGTTCCCTCAATCCAATACTACCTTATATCTAAGATAGTTTCCTTTTACTAATTCCTGTTTTTCTCTCAAAATGTTGGGTTATATCATTGCATAACAGTTCTATAGCTTTGATTGTAGATGCAATTAAATGATTATAATACAATCATTGATAGGATTATTAAACTATCATTTTGTTGATAAGTTTCACTTAAAATGCTTGACTTGGGGGAATCTTATGGTCACATTTGTAGCCGTCAAAGACATCGTCATCTCAAAGAGGTTGTTTTAATAATTGTACAAAAACTAAAAATTAAATAACATGTCAAACGCAGAAACAGTAAGCAAGGAAAAACTAAAGGTTCTTCAACTTGCTATAGACAAACTCGAAAAATCCTACGGTAAAGGCACCATTATGAGAATGGGTGATAGCCCTGTTGAGGCTGTTGAATCGATCCCAACGGGCTCGCTAACATTAGATATGGCCTTAGGCATTGGTGGATTCCCCAAGGGAAGGGTCATTGAAATATATGGTCCTGAATCTTCAGGTAAAACCACCGTTGCCATACATGCCATAGCCGAAGCCCAGAAGCAAGGCGGGATTGCTGCATTCATAGACGCTGAACACGCTTTTGATAGGTACTATGCCCAAAAGTTGGGAGTTGATATTGAAAACTTGCTCATTTCGCAGCCGGACAACGGAGAACAAGCTCTTGAGATCGCCGACAATCTGATTCGTTCCGGAGCCATCGACATCATAGTAATCGATTCGGTTGCTGCCTTGACCCCTAAAAGTGAAATTGAAGGCGAAATGGGGGATTCCAAAGTGGGTTTGCAAGCTAGACTTATGTCGCAGGCACTGAGGAAACTGACTGCAACCATTAGTCGGACAGGTTGTTGCTGCATATTTATCAATCAATTGCGAGAGAAAATTGGAGTCATGTTCGGCAATCCGGAAACTACAACAGGTGGTAATGCATTAAAATTCTATGCCTCCGTTAGATTGGACATTCGCAGGATTGGTCAAATCAAGGATGGCGAGAATGTGGTCGGAAACAGAACCCGTGTTAAAATCGTTAAAAACAAAGTCGCTCCTCCTTTCCGCACTGCTGAATTCGATATCCTATATGGTGAAGGTATCTCAAAGACAGGTGAAATTGTGGATCTGGGTGTAGACAAGGGTATAATTAAGAAGAGTGGTTCCTGGTTTAGCTACAATGAAACCAAACTGGGACAAGGCCGCGAAGCCGTTCGTCAATTGTTTACGGATAATCCAGAGCTCGCAGATGAAATTGAGTCTCAAATCCGAATCATTCAGGCCGGACCTGATACAGAATAATCCCCGTTTTCATCATGATTGGACAAGGGTCTGCCTTTTGGCAGACTTTTGTTTTTTATAGCTTTACACTATGAAAAAAACCATCAATCTAGTCTTTGCCATTCTTGTTTCCTCGATTGTGTTTTTCAGTAGTTCCTGTAGCACTGGAGACAAGGAGAACCCATCGGGTTCTGATTCATTAACTACTGCAGTTGATACCTCGTTGGAAGCCATCAACAAGAAATTGGCGGAAGACCCTAACAATCCGATTTTGCTGCATCAAAGGGCCAAATATTTCATAGAAAGAAAAAGGTTTGAAGATGCATTGGCCGATATGCAAAACGCCATAAAAATCGATTCGTCAAAATCGGAATACTTTGTTACCATGGCGGATATTTCTATTGCAGCCAATCGGTCTTTCAACGCAAAGATCTTCCTCGAAAGAGCGATTGCCATTGACCCTAATAATGACAAAGCTTCTTTGAGATTGGCGGAATTGAATTTTCTGGTCCGTAAGTATCCCGAGAGTCTTGAGATACTTAACGGTCTACTGAAAAAGGATAAGGGAAATACAACCGCATGGTTGATGCGTGGATTTATTTTCAAGGAAAATGGAGATACCAATCAAGCGGTTAGTGATTTTCGGTCGGCTGTAGAGGCGGATGCTGATTTTTATGATGCACACATGCAATTGGGAATGATATTCCAATTAAGGAATGACCCGATCTCCGAGGGTTATTTTACCAATGCGCTTCGAGTTCGACCCAAGAGCGAAGAAGCCCTATATGGACGAGGACTTTGGTATCAAGAGCATGGCAAATATGATCAGGCTATTAAAGACTATACTGCAATACTTCAGATTAATCCAAAGAACAAAATCGCCCATTTTAACCTGGGTTATGTTCATCAGATTTATTTGAAGGTTTATGCCGAGGCGGTAAAGCATTACTCAAGAGCAATAGAATCGGACCCGCAATATGCCGAAGCTTATTTCAACCGCGGATTGTGCTTTGAATTGTTGGGTAATCTTCAAAGTGCTCAAGCTGATTTCAAAACCGCCATGGTTCATAGACCTGGCTACCGCTTAGCTGAGGAGGGATTGTCGAGGGTTTCCAAATAAAAAAGCCCCTTAATTGGAGCTTTTTTATTATTATTATGATAAGCCTATCATTAAGCCATCATTGCAACTTTAGGTCCAGCATTAATAATTTC
>JBKCHO010000125.1:0-31051 GCA_046302815.1 Bacteroidota bacterium
GTACAGTTGGGTGATTTTTCGGAGATACCTTCTGTCGTGATTTATTTTGGCATTTTGAAAACCCTAACGGACCCAGAAAAAGAGGAACACTTCGAATCACTTCAGGAGAATCTAGATACATACGCTAGCCAATTCGGACAGGACGAACTTCGCGATATGTATAAATACTTGATGAACTATTGCATAAAAAAGATCAACCTTGGAAATCAAACCTACTTACAAAAGCTTTTCAATATCTATCAAACCGTCATCGAGAACAAATCTATTTACAATGGCAAATTCCTATCGCAATGGGATTTCAAAAATATTGTGGTGGTCGGAATTCGTGCAGGACAAAATTCCTGGGTAGAAACTTTCATTGGCAGGCACATTCAGGATCTGGCAACTCACGAACAGGAAAACGCACTCACCTACAACACCGCTTATCTGAAATTCAGCAACGGCGATTACCATGCAGCTCTTCGGCTGCTGCAAAATGTGGAGTTCACAGATATCTACTACCAGCTTGACATGCGCTCGGTCATCTTGAAATGCTATTATGAAATGGGAGACTACGAGGCTCTCAATTACCACCTGTCGGCATTCCGGTTATTCCTGAGCAGGAACAAAGAAATTTCTGAATACCAAAGAACCATCTATAGGAACCTCATCCGCTACAGCGGAAAAATCATGCAAGCAAATGCACAAAAAAGCAAAGCAAAGGAATTGATTTCTGAAATAGAAAAAGTAAAACAAATCGCAGATTACTCTTGGGTTCGCAAAAAAGCAGAACAGGCTTTGAGGGGTAATGCAAATTCGTGACGAGTCAAACCACACCTGCAACCAAAATCATTTAATCAATGACATCAATCGGATTTAAATGAAATTCCGACTGAGTTTTTCAGCAACCTAATGTGGCAGTGGTAATGATTTAAAAGTCGAATAGCATGGGAGCGTTGACCTATCTGAATTTTGAAAATGCACTCAATCCTCAAGGCCCAATTTTTCCAAAGCCCTGCCTGCAGCAATCTGCTCGGCTTTTTTTCTAGAAAAGTCCTCTCCCTCGGTAAGCAACTCGTCGTCCAACATCAATTGCACCTTGATCAATCGGCCTTGGCTGCCATCATTCACCATCTCGAAAACCAATTTCCTTTTCTCCCTTTGCGCCCAGTTAATGATCCTACTTTTATAATTGTTGTCGGACTTTTCAATGACATCTAAATCCAAATGGATATTTACTATTCGATGCAATACGAATATCCTGGCGCAATCAAATCCTTTGTCGATAAAAATGGCCCCTACAAGCGCCTCGAAAGCATCTCCATACATGGAACGATGCATTCCTGGTCCCGAATTATTGATTACGAATTTATCAATGCCCAGTTTCATGGCTAGGTTTTTCAGGTTTTCCCGACTGACAATCCTGGATCGCATCTCTGTAAGGAAGCCTTCGTCGCGGTAAGGAAATCTCCTGAACAACATCTCCGCAACCACTGCTCCCAACACGGCATCACCCAAGTACTCCAAACGCTCGTTCGACATTTGAGTGGTATTGGCATTGGGCTGGAGTGAGGATCGGTGAGAGAATGCCAACTTATAAACATGAATGTTGCCCGGCATAAACCCAATCATGTTTCGCAGGGCACGATACATCTTGCGGTCTGGACCGAACCACAATCGAAGCGGAAACAATGTATGTAAATTCAGACGGAACAACAGGCTGAAAGATTATGTGAAGAAAGGGGATGGGAAAAGATATGCAGATTGATGATCGGCATCACCCAATCATTTCGGCTTGGAAAAAATCACCGATGCATTGTGACCACCAAAACCGAAAGTATTACTTAAAGCAGCATTGATTGTACGATGTTGTGCCTTGTTAAAAGTGAAATTCAAACGGCTATCGAACTGTGGATCATCTGTAAAATGATTGATGGTCGGAGGAACGATATCGTGTTTCACTGCAAGAATGGATGCAACCGCTTCAATCGCGCCTGCAGCACCCAACAAGTGACCCGTCATGGATTTCGTCGAGCTTATATTCAATTTGTAGGCATGCTCTCCGAAAACACCTTCGATGGCTTTCACCTCGCTGATATCTCCCAATGGAGTTGAAGTTCCATGAACATTGATATAATCAATCATTGTGGGATCCATTTCAGCATCCGACAAGGCATTTTTCATGACATTGAGCGCCCCAAAACCTTCTGGGTGTGGCGCGGTAATATGGTGTGCATCGGCCGACATTCCACCTCCACGCATCTCAGCATAGATGGTAGCACCCCTGGCGATTGCATGTTCATACTCTTCCAAAACAATGGCAGCGCCACCTTCGCCCATAACAAAGCCATCTCGCTCCATGTCAAATGGGCGACTAGCAGTTTGAGGACTATCGTTGCGCTCCGATAAAGCATGCATGGCATTGAACCCGCCAACAGCAGGTTCGTTGATGGCGGCTTCCGAACCGCCTGTAACAATGGCATCGGCTTTGCCTAACCGAATTAACATGAAAGCATCATTGAGCGCGTGGGTGGAAGATGCACATGCGGACACAGTTGCATAGTTGGGTCCACGCAATCCGTAACGAATGGAGATGTGACCCGCCGCAATGTCTATGATCATTTTAGGAATGAAGAACGGATTGAAACGAGGCGTTCCATCTCCCTTGGCAAAGGAAACTGCCTCATCCCAAAAAGTGCGCAGTCCACCGATACCGGCGGCCCAAATCACTCCTACCCTGTCTGGATTGAAACCCTGATGCTTGGTGATGCCAGAATCCTCGATTGCTTCGACAGCGGCAGCAATACCAAACTGGGAAAAGAGATCCAACTTACGGGCCTCCTTCTTTTCCAAAATGGATTCGGGATCGAAATTCTTAACCTCGCAAGCGAAGCGAGTCTTGAATTTAGACGCATCGAAACGGGTTATAGGCGCAGCACCACTGGTACCACTCTTCAAACCCTCCCAATAGGCGGAGACAGAGTTTCCAAGCGGGGTCAAAGCCCCTAGACCTGTTACAACAACCCGCTTTAGCTTCATCAGCCGGGAAAAGGATTACTTGGCGTTGGCCTGAATGTAATCGATAGCCTGTCCAACAGTGCTGATTTTCTCAGCCTGATCGTCAGGTATGGCAATACCGAACTCCTTTTCAAATTCCATGATGAGTTCTACGGTATCAAGAGAGTCGGCACCCAGATCATTAGTAAAGCTGGATTCGTTCTGCACTTCGCTTGCGTCAACACCCAATTTGTCTACGATGATGGCTTTTACGCGTGATGCAATGTCTGACATAGCTTAATTCAAATTTTGATTAGAGGCGCAAAGTAACAAATTAATAACCGAATCATCAAAATATAAAAAAAATTGATTGATTACCAATTTATTGACTGATATCCAAGGCTTTCAAAACGGATTATTGAGCCATCCTATTTAGGTATCTTTGTGATATGATTAAAGTGGCTGTCTTTGCCAGTGGATCTGGCTCGAACGCAGAGAACCTAATTAGGTATTTCCACAACCACCCTGAAGTAGAAATCGCCGCTATTTACACCAACAATCCGGATGCATTCGTATTGAAACGAACTGAACCTCACGGAATACCGGGAAGGATAATTTCCAAAAACAGCATGTCTGACGGGAGCTTATTAAAGGAATTAAGTGAAAATGGCATCTCCCTTGTTGTTTTAGCCGGGTTTCTAAAACTGGTGCCAGCGGTCTTTATCAATGGATTCCCAGGACAAATAATAAACCTGCACCCTTCCCTACTTCCCAAGTATGGTGGAAAAGGGATGCATGGGATGCATGTACACGAAGCAGTTATTGCCGCAGGAGAAAAGTGCTCGGGAATAACCATTCATCATGTAAATGACCACTACGATGAAGGTACCATCATCGATCAGTTTGTGGTTGAACTGCAACCGAATGAATCGCCTGAAAGCTTGTCACAAAAAATCCATGAGTTGGAAATGAAAAATCTTCCAATGATTGTAGAGAAGCTCGCACTGGGTCGCTGAAAACCATTTTTCCATGCTACAGCCGGCTTATTTCCAAAACGACGATCAACAAATCAAAAACAAGGTGCTTAATTACCTGGGGAGGTTCAAAACTTACGCTTTTTTTGAAAGTCACCAAGCTACCGTTCCAGTAACTGGAAACCGATATGGATTCATTGCCATGGCTGGGATTTCCGATGAGTTCCTTTCAAATGGCCATTCAGAACCGCTCATCACTTTGGATGCGTTCCTCGACAAACACCTAGACATGCACAATTGGGTGTTTTGTTCGCTGTCCTATGATTTGAAAAACCACATCGAGGCACTCGACTCAACAGGCAAGGAGATTGTCGCATTCCCACTGATTCACGCCTTTGTTCCGCAAGTGGTGGTTTCGCTTGATGAAACCGGCCTAATATGCGTCCACTCTATTAAAGGAGAAGCCGAAAATATTTATTCGGCCATTCAAACATGCGATCCTTTCATAGTTAACGAACCCGTAGGCTTCGAGATGACGCATGGACTCAGTAAGAGTCAATACGAGAAGTCCTTCAACAAGCTTATGTCCCACATCAGAAGGGGCGATACTTACGAGGCTACCTTATGTCAACAAGCCTCGACCAAATTCGATGACTGCGATCCGAGATTCGTTTTCGCCAAACTGCGAGAAATTTCTCCGAATCCATTTTCTGTGCTATACAAACACAACGAACTTGCGGCCGTTTGCTCCAGTCCGGAACGATTCATGCGTTGCGATTTTGACAAGGTGGTCAGCCAGCCCATGAAAGGCACATCCAAAAGATCATCCAACGAAACAGAAGACAATCTGCTCAAATCCCAACTTGCGGAGAACCCGAAGGAAAAATCTGAAAATGTCATGATTGTCGACTTGGTGAGAAACGACCTATCCAGAATTGCAACCCGTGGTTCAGTTGTCGTTGAGGAACTTTTCGGCGTTCATACCTTTCCCACTTCCCATCAAATGATATCAACGGTATCGTGCCATATCGAACCCACAACCCCATTTTCGAAAATCATCAAAGCCACTTTCCCCATGGGTTCTATGACGGGTGCCCCAAAAGTCAGCTCCATGAAAATCATCGACGAACTTGAGGACTTCAAAAGGGGATTGTTTTCTGGATCTATCGGCTTTTTCGCACCAGGCAAGTATTTTGACTTCAATGTAGTTATTAGAACCATCCTTATGGATTTGAAAACGAAAGTAGCAGTTGTCTCCGCAGGAGGCGCCATCACTTTCGCTTCACAGCTGGAAGATGAATGGAATGAGTGTTTGGTTAAATTAAAGCCGCAGTTGGAAGCCATTGGTTTGAAAACCGATGATCTAACAAATACCACAAAGCGATGAATTTGCTGCAACGTTTTTCTTATAATTTGGGCTCCACAAACCTGCATAAGGACCATAGAACGCTGCTTGCCGTTAGCGGAGGTGTTGACTCAATGGTCCTGCTTGAATTATTCAGAATTTCAGGGCGAAGTTTTATTGTCGCCCATTGCAACTTCAAGCTGAGAGGGGAAGACGCTGATGCGGATGCCGACTTCGTACGATTGCATTGTCAACAACACCAAATTCCATTTTTCTCGAAATCATTCGACACAGCCGTATTTGCCAAAGACAACGGAATCAGCATACAGATGGCCGCAAGGAAGTTGAGGTATGATTGGTTCAATCAATTGATGCAAGAGCAACAATGTCATTTTCTGGCCACAGCCCATCACGCAGACGACACAACCGAGACGGTATTACTGAACTTGGTCAAAGGAACGGGAATGGCAGGCATGCATGGCATTCGACTTCAATCGAGTCATCAAATAAGGCCGCTATTCGATGTCTACAGATCAGATATACTCCATTATGCCAATCAGAATGGAATTGAATGGCGTGATGATGCATCAAACGCCGACAGCAAATATGAGCGCAACTTCATCCGCAACGAAGTGCTTCCCATGCTCAAAAGCATCAACCCATCTGTTTCAGAGTCTATCAACCGACACTCTCGAGCCATGGAGCGGTATGAAACACTCCTGAACCACTTCATCCATGAAGTGACACTCACCGCTGCCAGATTATTTCACAACGGATTGATGACATCTTTTGATTTAACAGTCATCAATAGCCATCCCGAACCAGCTACATTACTTTTTCATATACTGAGAAAAATGGATTTCACTTATGCGCAATGTGAAAGCGCCGTTGCAGATGAAACCCAATCTGGTTCGGAATTTCTGTCCCATCATTGGACTCTTATCAAAGACCGAGAAAAGCTGGTGCTGATCGACATGGGATTGTTAAATCCTGATGAAAACATTACTGTAGAAGGGCAAGATGAAGTCTATGACCTGCAATTCGGCTCCTTTGATTTCAAGATTTTGGATCAAATAACTGAAGAGGACCTATCCAATCCATTTATAGCCTTCGTGGATGCCGAAAAAACTGTCTTCCCAATTCGAATCTCAAGGGTTCATGGCGGAGACCGTTTCCACCCTCTTGGAATGAAAGGCAGCAAATTGGTTAGTGATTTTTTCACTGACTCAAAAACACCCTTAACGGAAAAGCTGACTTCATATGTGCTTCGATCGTCCGACGAAATAATATGGCTGGTTCCACATAGAATAGATGATAGGAACAAGTTAACTGAAGGCACTAACAAAATATTAAGGATTATATTCAGCCCAATTGAGTAAAAAATAACCAAAGCCTTACCTATTTGTTATCTTTAACCCAAAACACATCCAAATGAAACAGACACTCATCATCATCTCATCCATTGCCATCGTTGGGTTTTTCCTTGCCATCAGCTACAATGGACTCGTATCCAAGAATGAAGAAGTTGACGGCGCATGGCAGAATGTGGAAAGCGACTACCAACGGAGGCTGGACCTTATACCAAACCTGGTGAACACCGTCAAAGGATATGCGAATTTTGAAAAGTCAACCTTGGAAGCAGTGGTACAAGCCAGGGCCAATGCCACTCAAGTCAAACTAGATCCGTCCAACCTTAATGCAGACAACCTGAAAGCGTTTCAACAGGCCCAAGGCGCGGTATCCAGCACCCTTAGCCGATTACTGGTTACCGTTGAACAATATCCAGACTTAAAAGCGAACCAAAATTTTTTGGAGCTTCAAGCAGAGCTCGCTGGAACAGAAAACCGCATCAAGGTTTCCAGAAATCGATTCAACGATGCCGTGAAGACATATAATAAAAGTGTTAAATCATTTCCAACAAATATGGTTGCCGGGATGTTCGGATTCGAAGCAAGGGATTACTTTCAAGCGGATGCAGGAGCAGAAAAAGCGCCTGAGGTCAAGTTTTAAATAACAGCCACTTGAAATACCATCAAATATTCAAGCCCGAGGTATTGGCCGCAATTGATGAAAAGATCAAAGAGGCCGAGCAAATGACATCCGGAGAAATCCGTGTTTACATCGAAGACCATTCAATTGACGACCCGCTCGATCGAGCCGCATTTCTTTTTGAAAAACTGGGTATGTCGAATACAGAGCTTCGGAACGGCGTATTGATTTATATCGCATGTACCGATAGGAGATTTTGTATTATTGGAGATGCGGGCATTCATGCCAAAGTGGGAGATGGTTTTTGGCAGGAAATATCCAACAGGATGCACGAAGCATTCAAGGAAGGGAATATGCGTGAGGGATTGTTGTCGGCCATAATTTCCTCTGGACAGGCTTTGTCATTGCATTTCCCAAGAGGAAGCAATGATACCAATGAATTATCAAACGAAGTCATACTAGGTTGATATGCGATTACTGGTTATCATTTGGATTTTGCTCCTTTGCGGATCAACCGTTAAGAGCCAGGATTTTCCCAGTCCGCCAAATCCTCCTCGTTTAGTCAGTGACTTTACAGCAACTCTTAACGACACCGAATCCGCCGCGCTCGAAACCAAGCTTCGTAGTTATAACGATAGTACATCCACACAGATAGCAGTCGTCATAATGGCCACTTTGGATGGTTATCCTATAGATGACTACGCGATCGAACTTGCGCATCGGTGGGGAATTGGAAGAAAAGGGAAAGATAATGGCGTGTTGATTTTGGTATCCAAGGAAGAGCGCAAAATTTTTATAGCCAATGGATATGGTATGGAGGGTGTGCTGACGGATGGCAGAACGAAAAGAATCATCGAAAAGGACATAAAGCCAGCTTTTCAGGATGGCAGATATTATGACGGATTAGACCGAGCCACAACTAGCATCATTCTACTTGCATCGGGGTCATTCGAACCCGAGCCAGAGGCCAGTGCGGGAGAGTTTATATCAATTGTATTTTCTGTATTGGTTTTCGTTACCTTGCTGTTGCTCATCCATGCCAGAAGAGTAAGAAGATATGCCATGGTTAACCATATCCCTTTCTGGACTGCATGGCAACTGCTCAGCAACGCATCCGTACCTCACCGAGGTTCATGGGGAGGATTCAGTGGTGGTGGAAGCGGAGGTGGATTCAGTGGATTCGGCGGTGGTGGATTCGGCGGTGGTGGAGCAGGAGGATCTTGGTAAAAGTTAATCGTAAAAAACATCCATATGAAAATATCTAAAATCCCATCTGCCTTAGTTGCAGTAATGCTGGTTGTATCCTGTGGACAATCGAATCAAGATGACAAAAACATTCCTGTAGTGGGATTTTTGGATTTCATTCAGGATTCCACGATTGATATGGCCAGGAAGGGGTTTTATGACGCATTGCGCAACAAGGGATTTTCAGAGGACAAGAAAACCGTTCGCTTTGTATACTCAAATGCACAAGGTGATATTCCTACACTAAACCAATCTTGCGACTACATACTTTCCTCCGATCCCGATCTGATTGCCACCAATGTGACCCTATCAACAATTACTGCATCTAAGAGAACCAAAAAGGTGCCGATATTCATGATGGTATCTCCTCGACCCGACCTTGCCGGTTTGACAGATAGAAGCAACAAACACGCCGACAACCTATCTGGTGTTTATGAAACTCTCGATTATTTAGACTCAGCAGTTGTCATCATCAAACAATTATACCCTAACGCTAAAAAAATAGGAACCGTTTTCAACCAGGCAGAACCCCAGTCGCAAGCAGCATACAACCGTATTTACAAGAAATGTTTTGACTTGGGAATGGAAATGGTGTCATTACCTGTTAACAACAGTTCGGAGTCACAACTGGTAACGGAAGCTTTGTTATTGAAGGGCATCGATGTTTTTTTTGCATTGCCAGACAATGTGATTTTTGCGTCATTTGAAACCATTGACAAATCCTGCCGAAAGGCGAATGTTCCAATCATAACCAGCGAAGCCGGTTTGGTTCGCAGAGGTGCTTTGGCATCTTATGGCGCCGATTTCTACCTGTGGGGTTATCAATCCGGGGAAATGGCTGCGACTTACTTACAAGCTGAAAAAAAATCAGTGGCTCCACCTGAAATCGTTAAGATCCGTAAAAAGCTTTTTAACCCAACCACTGCTCAAGCTTTCAATATTCAACCTGATTCCACATTCGAAGCTTATAGGCCTTAAAGTAGTTTCATGGATTTATACCTATCAGCAATCATACAAGGATTGTGCTATTCCTGCCTCGGGTTGGGAGTATACATATCGTTGAGAATTTTTCGCATTCCAGACATCACTACCGATGGCAGCTTCACTTTGGGAGGCGCAACGGCAGCCATGATGTTGCTGTCGGGATGGAATCCGTGGATCTCCCTTGCAGCTACAGTAATCACCGGCATGGCTGCTGGAGCATTGACCGGCATAATCACCACCCGTATGCGTGTTCATCCATTGTTGGCAGGAATACTCGTTATGACTGCCTTGTATTCCATAAACCTAGCCTTGATGGGTCGGTCTAATGTGACTGTAGATACAACCTTGGGATTGGTTGATGTAAGTGATGGTCAATGGATACAAACCATAGCCATAACCATACTTTTTGCATTAGGGTTGATGCTGATTTTGCTTTGGATTTTGAAAACCGATTTGGGTATTGCCATGCGTGCAACAGGCAACAATGAGCGGATGTCGGTGGCCAATGGTATTGCAGTTGGACCTATGAAAACAATTGGACTGGCCTTGGCCAACGGCCTAACAGCTGTAAGCGGCTACCTTCTTGTACAATACCAAGGGTTTGCAGATATCAATATGGGAGTCGGCATCGTGATTTCGGGGCTGGCGGCAGTAATGATTGGAGAAAGCATTTCTAAAATACTGTTTCGAAACAGCATGGCTGGTCTTTTACTTTGTGTAGTAATCGGAAGCGTGATTTTCAGATTGGCAATTGCACAATCACTTACCTTAGGATTGAATCCGAATTACCTTAAACTCGCCACTGCGGTAATTGTTCTAGCTATTGTAGGATTGTCGTCCTTTAAAAACAAGGAGTCATGATTCGGTTGAGCAACGCTAACAAATGGTTTTTCAAAGGAAGCGAAAGGCAGGTACATGCCATTCGAGAATTAAACCTTGAATTGTCGCAAAATTCATATACCGTTATTGTAGGATCCAATGGCTCTGGAAAATCTACCCTGCTGAATTTAATTGCTGGTAGTTTGGATTTGGATAGCGGATCCTTGTCTATCGATAAAGTAGATCAATCCCACTACCGACAACATCAGCGTAGCCATTTTGTATCAAGGGTTTTCCAAGATCCATTGATGGGTACCGCATCAGACCTCACCGTGTTGGAGAATTTCCGACTAGCCTCGTTGAGGAGCCGCAAAAAAGGAATTACAATTGGCATGGATAAAGATTTCAAAAAAAAGGTGCAGCAATGCGTTTCTGAAATTGGCTTGGGATTGGAAAATAAATTGGATCAACCCATCGGCACATTGTCAGGAGGGCAAAGACAAGCACTCACCTTACTCATGACTATCATGGATGAAACCAAGGTCCTTTTGATGGATGAACCCGCATCAGCTTTAGATCCTGCAACAGCATCCGTTATCATGGAGTTGGCAAATCGAATCACCATGCAACACAGACTAACCACCATTTTGGTTACTCACAACATCAAAGATGCTTTGAAATATGGAGACAGGATCATCATGATGAGCAATGGAAAAATATCCCACGATGTGTCAGGAAATGAAAAAAACGCCCTTAAACCAGCCGATGTTTTAAATTGGTTTTAACCTCTAAATCGGACAATTGTTAACATCGAATTCCGTTTTGTTCTATCCAACAAACGATTGATTAATTTTGAATGACATTCAGGACTATGAGAAGGCAAAAAATATCCCCACTGAAAATATTTACGGTGCTGTTAATCAGCATTATAAGTGCTGGAATTAGCACAGCTCAAATCATTCAACCTGTAAAGTGGAAAACCTCTGTCGAGAAAACATCCGACAAAGAGGCAGTACTAGTAGCTACCGCGACCATCGACAAAGGCTGGCATTTGTATTCGCAATTCATTCCAGACGGTGGACCCATAAAGACCACTTTCATCTTCGAACCAAGCACAAATTACAAAACCGTTGGCAGTGTTGCCGAAGGTAAAGCGATCGAATATTTCGATAAGAACTTTGAAATGCAACTGAAATATTTCGGTGATAAGGCGGTCTTTCGTCAAAAAATCAATTTGCTTTCGAATGCCAAGTTCTCCATCTCGGGTACTGTAGAGTTTATGGCCTGCGATGATGAAAAATGCCTTCCTCCTGAATTGGTAGATTTGAAATTTGACATAACTGGCTCTGAAAATGTAGCCGGCGGTACGGTGACGCCTACCCCTGTTGATTCCACTCCGACACCCGTTTCAGTTGATACTTCTGACTCCGGAAATGAAACCACCGAATCAACATCAGACCAATCATTTGTTCAAGGCGATGGTCCGATGACAGCATTGGAGTCTGGTTGTGGTGAATTGGAAGGCGAAGCACAGGTTGAAGGTCTATGGGCTATTTTCATTGGAGGAATTATTGGCGGACTTTTGGCTTTGCTTACACCCTGTGTGTTTCCGATGCTTCCAATGACTGTAAGCTTTTTCACCAAACGAAGCGGCAGTAGGCAAAAAGGATTGATGAATGCCATCATTTATGCTATTTCCATAATCGTCATTTATGTAGGCCTGGGTTTCCTTGTTACCGTTACACTTGGCTCCGACGCCTTAAATGAGATGGCCAGCAACTCTTTTTTCAATCTGGCATTCTTTTTCATATTTATCATATTCGCCGCATCATTCCTGGGAGCATTCGAAATAACACTGCCCTCATGGATTATCAACAAAGCTGATTCGGCCTCAGACAAGGGTGGTTTGGTTGGAATCTTTTTCATGGCCTTCACGCTGTCGCTGGTTTCCTTTTCATGTACCGGTCCTATTATTGGAACCCTGTTGGTTGAGGCGGCTCACGGTGGAAGTTACCTAGGTCCATTGATGGGAATGACTGGCTTTGCATTGGCACTGGCCGTTCCATTTGCCATATTCGCGGCCTTCCCCTCCTGGTTAGCATCTCTTCCGAAGTCGGGAGGATGGCTTAACTCGGTGAAGGTTAGTTTGGGCTTTTTGGAGCTTGCCCTTGCCTTGAAATTCCTTTCGAATGTGGATCTGGCATACCATTGGGGATTCTTGAAACGCGAGTTGTTCATTGCGCTTTGGGTAATCATTTTCGGATTATGGGGATTATACCTGATTGGGAAGTTGAAGTTTTCGCACGACAGCGACTTACAACACCTTTCAGTATCCAGAACACTGATGGCCATTATCGTATTCTCATTTACGCTTTATTTGATACCAGGACTGTGGGGCGCTCCACTGAAACTGATAAGCGGTTTCCCTCCACCCGACTTTTACAAGGAATGGGTAAAGCCTCAAGAATCGGAATGTCCGCATAACCTAACCTGTTTCAAAGATTACGAGGAGGGAATGAAGTATGCCAAGATGCAAGGAAAGCCCATCATGCTTGACTTCACCGGTTGGAGTTGTGTGAATTGCCGAAAGATGGAGGATAATGTTTGGTCTGATCCGGATGTGTTAAAGCGTCTCAGTGAAAAGTATGTTGTCATTTCACTCTATGTTGATGACAAAAAACCTCTGCCAGCAGAGCAGCAGTATGTTTCGGAATCAGGAAAAAAGATTATTACCACTGGAAACAAGTGGAGCGATATGCAACGAGTCCAATACAAAACGAATTCCCAACCCTACTATGTTTTGCTTGACAACAATGGTAAGATTTTAGCGAATCCAAGGGGCTATACTCCCGACATTGATACCTATGTTAAGTTTCTCGATGAGGGACTTTGCAGATACCAAAAAAGGAAAAACAACCAATAGATGCAGGATATCATTCGAAAGGAATTAAACGAAGCATCGGAGGTGGTAAGTGCCTTTGTTGCCGACTCCAAGAACATAGAGCATATTGAAAAGGCAGTTGTACTGCTAGCTACTGCCTTCAAAATAGGAAACAAAGTGATTTCTTGTGGGAATGGAGGCAGTATGTGTGATGCGATGCATTTCGCAGAAGAGCTTTCAGGGAGGTTTCGCTCCGACAGAGCCGCCTTGCCGGCGATGGCTATTTCCGATCCAAGCCATATCACATGCACCGCCAATGACTATGGCTTCGAATCGATATTCTCCAGATATGTTGAAGGATTTGGCAACAAAGGAGATGTGCTTTTGGCTATCAGTACCAGTGGAAACTCGAACAATATCATCAAAGCTGCCGAGGTTGCCCGATCAAAAGAGATGAAAGTGATTGCACTTACAGGCAAAGACGGAGGAAAATTAGCAAACATATGCGATGTGGAAATTCGAGTTCCACATATGGGATATGCGGATCGTATTCAAGAAATTCACATCAAAGTCATACACTGTATGATACTTGGTGTTGAGAAGGCCTTGTTTGGCTGAAATGAAAAAGGCTCCCTTAGGGAGCCTTAGCTTTTTAAAACTGTTTTCTCAATAGGAGAAAACTCTAGAGATGGAATTTCCGTTCATAATCCATGTCACCTTGTAGCCATAAGCGCAATTCAGCGTTGATGGATTCCCAGACTGGTCAACCCCCAACTCTATTTTATACTGCCTGCTACCAACATCATGATTAATGACTCCGGCCGTAGGCCTCCAAAAGCCACAATAGGAATTGGATTGCCAAGCGGCATCATAATAGGTGGTAAACGATTCGCCAAAGCGATTCACGCCCCACATGTCTACATTGCTATATCCATTCAAGGATGTGTCGCCAATGCTGGTGAAATTGTATTTTGGACCGCCGGCACTTGGCGGCGCATAACTCCAAGATGTTTTTCGAGCTCCATTCCACAAGGCTGAAGCCCCATTGTTGAAGGTGACATTAACTCCAAATGCCCTAGCTTTGTATTCATGTTTGAAGTTAGGATTGCTGAAAAAAGAAATCCAATCATGTCCATTCAAATTGGTAATGATTTTCTGACCATTAAACATGATCCATTTACTATCGGAAAGCCTAGTTACCTTGAAATTGATGTAGGTAAGTGTAAGCTCTGCATTTAAATCACTCCAAGAATTACCTTCAGTCAACTCAACCTTGATTTGTCCGGATCGAGTACGAGATGGACTAAAACATGGCGTAACTCCATCAAAATTGAAGAAAAGGATTTTCTGAGAAAGCAATGAATCTTCGATAGTTACCCCACACAAAGGGCCTACGGAAGTTACTCCAGCAGTTTTTCCGAAACCAGGTATATCCTTCAGCGCTTCATTGATATCACCATCCGCTTGATCGGCTTCATCATGCAGAAAGTTCCTATCTGCATTGTGTTGAACAAAATTAGAGTTCAATTCCGGATCCTCAATTTTATCGTCTTTACGACATGAAACAAGAAACAATGCAAAAAGCACTAGTAATAGAGTCAAATTGGTTTTCATGAGATTTTCAGTTTATTTCTTAATGCTGTTATCAAACTTAAACGATTAATACGACTCACTGTTGTCTGAGAGGTTTAATTATTGAATTATTTTTACACGCTTTTCAAATCAATTTTTCAAGGCATATATATTCCATCCGGCAACATTTTTTCAAATTCAACAACCATGCCATTTGTTTCTAAGGATGTTTAAAATATTAGCTTTCAATTTTTTGTGATTTTCTAAAGGGGCTTATCCCACACCATTTATTATGCTCGTAAAAACCTATGGAAGTGCCGTTTATGGTATTGATGCCTCAACAATAACAGTTGAAGTCAATTGCGATCAAGGGACAAAATTTTTCTTGGTTGGACTCCCCGACAATGCCGTAAAGGAATCGCAACAACGACTCGCTGCAGCATTCAAAAACACAGGATTTAGAATGCCAGGTAAAAAAATTGTGGTGAATATGGCGCCTGCGGATATACGAAAAGAGGGGAGTGCATACGACCTTACTATTGCAATGGGCATACTGGCTGCATCTCAGCAAATACCTTCCGAAGGCATCGGAGACTATGTAATCATGGGTGAGCTTTCGCTGGATGGACGAGTCATGCCAATAAAGGGTGCATTGCCAATTGCACTTCGTGCAAAAGCAGACGTTTTCAAAGGATTTTTTCTACCAGTTGAACACGCCCGGGAAGCTGCCATCGTTTCTGGAATTGAAATTTATGGGGTCGAGAACATCAATGATGTTATCGGATTTTTCAAAGGCGAATCCACACTAAATAAAATGACTATTGATGTGGAGAAAGAGTTTCAAAATATTCTTTGCAATGGCGAGCTCGACTTTTCGGAGGTAAAAGGACAAGAGAATATCAAAAGAGCGTTGGAAATAGCAGCAGCAGGCGGACATAATGTGATTTTGATCGGTCCTCCTGGCGCTGGCAAAACCATGCTTGCAAGAAGACTACCTACCATACTGCCACCTATGTCCATCGACGAAGCCTTGGAAACAACCAAAATACATTCGGTGGCAGGCAAGGTAGCACGCAACAGCTCGTTGATTTGCGCCAGGCCATTCAGGTCGCCACATCACACCATTTCCGATGTTGCTCTCGTAGGTGGAGGTGGCCATCCGCAACCAGGTGAGATTTCACTTGCTCACAATGGCGTTCTATTCCTGGATGAGCTTCCTGAATTCAAGCGAACAGTTTTAGAAGTCATGAGACAACCATTGGAAGAAAGAAAAGTGACGATATCGAGGGCAAGAATGTCTGTGGATTTTCCGGCAAGCTTCATGCTTGTGGCAAGCATGAATCCTTGCCCCTGCGGATTTCACAATCATCCGGAAAAAGAATGCGTATGCGGACCGGGAATCGTTCAAAGATATTTGAACAAGATATCTGGACCCCTTCTCGACCGTATCGATTTGCATGTGGAAGTAACACCAGTCCCTTTCTCCGAACTTTCTAGAGAGAAACCATCTGAGAGCAGTGGCGCTGTGCGCACCCGCGTAATGGAAGCCAGAAAAGTTCAAGCTGAGCGATTCCATAACAAGCCGGGAGTATATTGCAATGCACAAATGGGATCGCGTCAGCTAAGGGAAGTCTGTAAACTATCGAATGAATGTGCTACGCTTTTGAGATCGGCTGTTGACCGGATCGGTTTATCGGCAAGGGCATATGACCGCATACTTCGTGTAGCCAGAACAATAGCTGACTTGGACGATTCGAAAGAAATCAAACCGGAACATGTTGCCGAGGCTATTCAATACAGAAGCCTGGATCGAGAAAGTTGGACCGGTTAATACGATTACATCAATTCACTACGAATCGGGAATGTTCAGATTTTCCATCCGTAACGATTTCCAGAACATATAATCCCTTCACCCATTCAGCTACATCGATGGTATGCAAATCGTCTGTAATTGTTGACTCATAAATCAATCGGCCAGTCAAATCCCAAATATTTAAAGTCGTAGACTGGCTACTTCCTCCATCCCACTTGATAAAGAGTGCGTTTGTGGATGGGTTGGGATAAACTAGGATTGGGAGAGTCGTTGAGTTTTCATTCAATCCAACAGTTGGGTTTGTTCCGTATTTATTGACCTGCATATCCCAACGAAATCCATTTACAAAAGTATTTCCATCGCAATTGTCGGTTGCATCCCCAGCCAAGTACAGGTTTCCATCTGCGTCGGAACCAATCTTTTTCGCATAATCTGGGCCTACTCCGGAAGGATCCGACCAAATAAGTTCATACCTGAAGTTGCCTGATGAATCATAACTCACTACCATGAAATTATAATTGGTGGAAAAATTAGCCGTCTCCCATCCGGCAACAAAGACATTACCGGAGTTGTCTAAAGTCATATCAACGAGAATGTCGTCAGATCCAGCTGTATTTGCATAGCGCCTGTCCCACACCAAAGTGCCGTTATTCCTGTATTTGACGATTCCAAAATCAGCTTCAATAAATTGACCGAATGTGCCACCCACCAAAATATTATTAAACGCATCTATTTTAACAACGGTTGCAGAATCGGGGTTGGTGCTGTGGCTATAATTCTGAATCCAAACAGGATTACCGTTGGTGTCGTATTGAGCTGTTACAAAATTGAAATTGCTTTGTCCTGCCACCACAATATTTCCCGTCAAATCAATGGCAATTGAATTGAAAAAGTCGCGGTCGCTAGATGAGGCAGGATTAAAGTCATAAGTCGTATCCCAAACAATTGCGCCGCTTGGATTGAACTTGACCAATAAACCATCGCTCAATGCACCACTGGCAGGAGCGAATGCTCCAGCCGCATAGGCGTTTCCATTGTTATCAACAGCCATACATTGAAACAATTCAGCAAGCCCTCCACCGTGATAGGATGAAGCCCACTGTTGGTTGCCGAAAACATCATAACTTAAAAGCGTGGCATCAACACCTGTACCCGAATTGATTGTTACAGCTCCAACATACACGCCTCCCGCTGGATTAACATGAATATCTATTGGATAGTCTGCGCCACCGGCTGTGCCAGCAAACACTGTATCCCAAAGCAGGTTGCCATTAAAATCCAAGGCAGCTGTATAAATATCCCTATACGAATTTCCACCCGAGGTATCAGTTGTACCTGTCACATAAACCACTTGATTCACATCAACTGCAATGGCAATACCCTTGTCGGAGCTTTTTTCCATCATTCCTTGGTATACAAATGACCAAAGCTTGGTTCCAGCAGAATCGAATTTAACCACAATCAAATCTTCGAGAGTATTATCACCTCCGCGAGTTAAACCTGTTATATAGGAGTTGCCAAGAGCATCCACATACATATCAGCAACCTGATCATCGGTGAAACTGTTGCCATTGGAATATCTTGTCCAAACTGGAAGTATGGCAGAGTCAAACTTTATGGTCACTTGATCTCCATTTAAAAATCCACCATTGTGAATGGAATACATTCCTGTGCCCACCAGATTACCATTGCTATCGCAAAACAATTCTGCAGGCAAATCAAAATCATTGGCAGGTCCGTCAAGTATGGTTTTATTAACAAGAACCCCCGACTGATCATATTTGGCCAATACCCAATCTCTTTTCAAAAATCCAGATGTGGAAACTGTCAAATCACCTGCAACGATAACGGTATTTGAATTGACATCATAAACAATGCTACGGGCATAATCGGTTTGCGAAATACTATCCAAACGGACCTGCCATTGAAATTGGCCACTAGGATTGAACTTCACCGCAACTATATCCTGCCCTGTACCGTTACCCACACTGTTCCCTACTAAGTAAACATTACCAGCTGAATCCAAGGCCATGTCAACTGGATATTCATCACTGTTGGGATTGGCGTTTGCGAAAGGTGCCTCCCAAATCCTTGAGCCAGTAGGATTGTATTTAATAACATAGTAATCTCGGTTTGATGTGGAAAGGAATGGAGCAGAACCTGCAACTACGATATCGCCATTGGAATCTATTTCAAGTTCAACTGGCTCTTCCGAATAAGCGAAAGAAGCGGCGTTGGCATATACATCAGCCCATAGCTGATTCCCATTGCTGTCGTATTTAACAGTGGCCCAATCATAGAAAGCATTGACACCAGAACGCCTACCTGTGACATATATGTTTCCAGATGCGTCGCACTCAACATCTACGGCCTCATCATGGTTGCCGTTTGTATAAAACCTTGCCCATTGCTCCGCTCCCGCGGAGTTATACTTGACAACCAAAAAATCCTTGTTGGATGAAATCTTACGAAAACCACAAACGATGACATTCCCAAAGCCATCCAATGCCAATCGGTTCGCAACGGATTCGGCAGCGGAATATTTTTTACTCCAAATAAGGTTTCCACCGGGTCCATATTTAAGAGTTACTGCGTAATCGAAATTGTTAACCTCCGTTTTACCGGTCACATATACATTTCCCAAGGCGTCCACCTCCATATCAAGTGGATAATCATCTTGACCATAGGTGTTAAAGCCATCATAAGAGACATGCCATAGGGTATCTCCCTGGGGCCCAAATTTTGTGAGGCAGATGTCAATTTGAGTACAACCGTTTTCTTCGTATCCACAAGCTATGGTGTTACCTTGGGAATCGATTCTAACAGCAACGCCACGATCCTCGTTGTAGGATGTCCCGTCAAATGAGGACTTCCACTTCAGTGCTGGTGTTTGGGAATAGGCTTGTTGGAGAACAACCGATAAAAGGCTAAGGATGCAGAGTAGGCGCATGCTCGAAAGTGTGTTTCGAGCAAATTTAATACATCCCGTATGGTATCATCAAAAAATAATCACAAAAGGGAATTCACCGCTTTTGTAACCTGCTCGTCGGTAATTTCTGTTCGAGGATCAAAAAAGGTAACCAATCTACCCTCTTTGTCTATCAAGTATTTTTGAAAATTCCACTTCACACCTGAATCCATGACACCGTTTTTCTCCTTCGTTGTCAAGAACTGATAAAGTGGAGCCATATCGCTACCTTTCACAGAAATCTTGGAGAACACAGGAAATGAAACACCGTAGTTTTTCTGGCAAAATGATTTTATCTCTGAATCTGAACCCGGTTCCTGACCCATGAAATTGTTGGCGGGAAAGCCAAGGATAACTACACCTTTGGTTTTGTACTCATCATAAAACGACTGAAGCTCCTTGTACTGGGGAGTAAGTCCACATTTGCTGGCCACATTAACGATAATAACCACCTTGCCTTTGTAGTCGGATAATGCGACGGGTTTTCCGTCGATATCATTCATGGTGAATTGATAAATGGTTTTTTCTGTGTTTTGCATTTTATTTTGTTGGTAGGGTTCCATGCGGCCCTCTTTGGGACCGAAGAAGAGGTTAAATATTCCAAACATTAGGGTTGCGAATGCTAACATGATGAGAATGATTGAGATTTTACGGGAGGGCCTTGGTATGCGCATGAACTATGACTCATTATATAACAAAACAAAAAGGGGATTTGTTCAAATCCCCCTTCCGTTTTATGCTTCTGCGCTGATGCCGTGACAGCTCTTGAACTTTTTCCCGGAACCACACGGACAAGGATCGTTCCTTCCAACTTTGGGCTCTGCTCTGACCGGTGCGGTTGGCCTGGGAGCTTGCTGTGGCGGAGCACCTGTAGGAGATGGCGCACCCCCACCGGATGGCAATTCATCGTGAGAGGCCTTGAGTTTGGAGTGATCGGCTCTCTGTGGAGGTCGGGCTTCCCTGACAGCGCCGTTATCATTGGCAGCAATGAAGCCTTTGTAAAGAAATGCCAATACATCTTTGTTGACTGCCTCTACCATTTTTTTGAAGAGTTCGAATGACTCGAACTTATAGATCAATAGTGGGTCTTTCTGTTCGTATACGGCATTTTGAACGGATGTTTTAAGTTCATCCATCTCACGCAAGTGTTCCTTCCAAGCATCATCAATCAATGCCAGGGTAACGGTTCGCTCAAAGGCGGATACAATTTCGAGGCATTTGGAATCATACGCTTTTCGAAGGTTCACGACAACCTGTACCTGGCGCATTCCATCCGCAAAAGGCACTACGATTTTCTCTATCACCTGGCCCTGATTTTCAAAAAGCTGTTTAATTACTGGGTAAGCTTTCTCAGCGATCAAGCCCCTTTTGAATTCATAAGTTGAAGTGGCCGCCTGATAAATCCGGTCGGTTAACTCCTCCTGCTTCATCTTCATGAATTCTTGCTGATCTACGGGCGCCTCCATGGAGAAGAGCCTGATCATTTCCATTTTGAATTCCTCGTAATCGCGATTTTCAGAGAATGCAACAGCAATGGACTCGGCTGTATCGAATCGCATGTTGTCAAGGTCCAAAGAAAGTCTTTCTCCGAAAAGAGCGTGACGGCGCTTTTTATAAATCACCTCACGCTGTGAGTTCATCACATCATCATACTCAAGAAGTCTTTTTCTGATTCCGAAGTTGTTCTCCTCTACTTTTTTCTGAGCCCTTTCGATGGAGCGGGTGATCATGCTGTGCTGAATCATCTCACCTTCCTCATGTCCCATTCGATCCATGAGGCGCGCAATTCGCTCGGATCCGAAGAGACGCATCAGGTTGTCCTCAAGTGAAACGAAAAACTGCGATGAACCGGTATCGCCTTGGCGACCTGAACGGCCTCGAAGCTGGCGGTCAACCCGGCGAGATTCATGTCGCTCGGTTCCTATGATAGCCAAACCACCAGACTCTTTAACGCCTGCTCCCAATTTGATATCTGTACCACGACCGGCCATATTGGTGGCGATGGTAACAGTACCGGCTTGACCGGCCTCGGCAACGATTTCGGCTTCGCGCTGATGCAGCTTTGCATTCAACACATTGTGCTTTATTTGGCGTAGCTTGAGCATTCGGCTCAGCAACTCCGAGATCTCCACGGAAGTGGTACCCACAAGAACTGGGCGACCAGCCTTGGTCAGAGAAACAATTTCTTCGATAACCGCATTGTATTTTTCCCGATTGGTCTTATAAACCAAATCCTCACGATCATCACGAACAATTTTTCGATGTGTCGGGATGACCACCACATCAAGCTTATAAATCTGCCAGAACTCACCAGCCTCCGTTTCAGCAGTTCCGGTCATGCCGGCCAGCTTATGATACATCCTGAAGTAATTCTGCAGGGTAACCGTCGCATAAGTTTGGGTGGCAGCTTCAATCTTAACATTCTCTTTGGCCTCGATAGCCTGGTGTAAGCCGTCAGAGTACCTACGGCCTTCCAATACACGACCGGTTTGCTCATCAACGATCTTAACTTTTCCGCTATCGATGATGTATTCCACATCCTTTTCGTACAAAGTATATGCGCGCAACAATTGATTGACGGTGTGAATACGCTCCGATTTCATGGCAAATTCGCGCATAAGCGTATCCTTGCGCTCGGCTTTGTCTTTGTCGGAGTTTGAAGTGCGTTCAATTTCCGCGATAACGCTTCCTACATCAGGCATCACGAAAAACTGAGAGTCCTCTCCGGTGGCGGTAATCAAGTCAATGCCTTTTTCGGTAAGCTCAATAGAGTTGTGCTTTTCATCGATGACAAAATAAAGTTCCGCATCCACCTTGTGCATTTCCCTTTGTTGGTCCTGCATGTAATGGTTTTCGGTTTTCTGTAAAAGTGCACGAACGCCGGTTTCACTCAGAAACTTGATAAGCGCCTTGTTCTTGGGTAAGCCGCGGTAGGCTCTTAAGAGTGGTAGACCTGCTTCCTCATCCTTGCCTTCTGAAATCTTTTTCTTCGCATCAGTGATTACCGTGTTGATGTAATTACGCTGGGTGCTAACCAGTTTTTCAATGCGAGGCTTCAGAGCAAAGAACTCATGAATATCTCCTTTAGGAGTGGGACCGGAAATAATCAACGGTGTTCTGGCATCATCGATCAAAACGGAATCCACCTCATCCACTATGGCGAAGTGGTGTCCTCGTTGCACCATGTCTTCGGGAGTTCGAGCCATGTTGTCGCGCAAATAGTCGAAGCCGAATTCGTTGTTGGTACCGTAGGTGATATCTGCCAAATAGGCTCTCCGTCTTTCATCCGAATTAGGCTGGTGCTTATCGATACAATCGATGGTGAGTCCAAGGAATTCAAAAACCGGTCCATTCCATTCCGAGTCGCGTTTAGCCAAATAGTCGTTCACCGTAACAACATGCACTCCTTTGCCTGCTAATGCGTTCAAAAATATGGGCAGGGTAGCGACAAGTGTTTTTCCTTCACCCGTAGCCATTTCAGAAATCTTTCCCTGATGCAATACGGCCCCCCCGATGAGCTGTACATCATAGTGAACCATGTTCCATGTTACTTCATTGCCAGCGGCCATCCAGGTATTCGAATAGATGGCCTTGTCGCCATCGATTCTAACATGCTTCTTGGAAACAGCTAAAGTGCGATCATGATCACTTGCTGCGACAACGATCTCATTGGATGCTGAAAAGCGTCGGGCTGTTTCACGAACTACAGCAAACGCATCCGGAAGAAGCTCCATCAACATCTCCTCTATCAACTTGTTCTCCTCCTTGCGAAGCTCATCGATTTTACGATAAATATCTTCCTTGCTGGTCAAAGACATTTCAGGATCTGACTCGATGGAAGAGTTAAGGTCAACGATCTGTTGGGATGTTTCCTTGATATGTTCCCTGATGCGCAGTCGGAATGAATGGGTCATATTCCGCAGTTCATCATTGTTAAGGCTGCTGATAGACTGCTCAGCAACTTTCACCTTTTCTACAAGAGGAAGCAATTCCTTCAAATCGGAGGAGGCCTTGTTCCCGAAAATTTTCGAGATGACCTTATTGATAAAATCGAGCATTTTTAATCTTGTTTGCAAGTCCCAAAAGGGACCAAATTCCATGGCTACAAAGGTACGCAATCCCCTCCAAAGGGACTGAAGCTAAAACGAATGAAAAGGGCTTGTAAGCTACTCTCTTTCAGTATATTCAAAAACCCAAGCAGAGTCTATAACCTTGGAGCGGAAAAACGGAAGCTGTTGCTCTGCCTCGCGCTCTGATTTAGAAGAATAAACGGATACCATGTGGCGACCATCGGTACGCTCTATGATTTCCGCATCCAACTGCTCACGGCGTAGTTCTCGAGACAATCTTCGAGCATTCCTACTGTTCTTAAAGCTACCCACGATTACATGGTAACTTATGAAAGTGGATTTCTTAGAAATACGGTTCGAATTATCATCCGCTTCTTCCTCGACAGGAACAGATTGGATGATAGTTTCCTGGCTCGGGTTTTCAATCACTGATACAGCAGGCTCTGCGGAAATGCTGTCCAAAACTTGCTCCTCGATAACAACAGGAACCGGTTCCACCAATGTGGAATCCATTTCAGCAGGAGGCATGATTTGTATGTCGGGCATAGGAGTATAAACCACTTTCTCGCCAGAGACCATCTCATCAATTCTCGAGAAGGGAACCAATGAGCCCATGTGTGTATTGAACTTCTTGATTATGGGTGGCGCCATGATCAAAAGAGCCAATATGGCTGCAGCTGGAATCACCTCCATAAACTTCAACTTTCGAACCTTGCTAGTTTCTTCAGAGGCATAGGCTCTCTGATCAAACTCGATAACTACGGGTTCTGTTTCCATTATTTGTTCGTCCACCTCGACCTCTTCTGACTTAACAGGCACCGCATGAACAACAGGCAATCCGAATGAGTCGGCCAGGAAGTTGGTAGAGGTGTCGGGAAGAAACTGCACATTGCCGGAATGATCTTGAAAGAGCACTCCAACCTTATCCAACTTATACTTACCTCCCCGATCCATGATGGATTTTATTTCAGAGGCATATTCCTTGACCAATGTACAAGCTTCGGCGTAAGACAATGACTCGCGAAATGAAATATGATGCGCTAAAAGTCCGTCATTGTTTCGCAGAGCTGCATTGAATGCGATTCTTTTGGAAGGTGGGGTAATTAAGCGAAGCGACTCATTTATTGATGCCGGATGATAGTGGGCGATAAAACCACCCAAATCCATGACAATGACACAATCATGATCGAAAAGCAGATCCCTGATATAGCCGTCTAAGCGTTGTTCATTGTGCAACATGCCTCTAAGGTAGTCATTTTATCCCTAACAAGGCACGATTACTGCATCATAAAATTGATTTACAGTAATTTACAAAATAATAATTGTTAAATCGAATAGAGCCTTTCAATGACCTGTATGTCTCCGGGCACATCCACAGCATGGCTGTCATCGTTGGTTACCCTTGTATGTATTGAGATACCGTTGCATAACCATCTTAACTGTTCTAGTGATTCCATTTTTTCGGCTTGGGTGGGAGGCAAAGCAGCCAATTGACCCAGGATATCAGCACGGTAGGCATAAATGCCGATATGCTTGAAAAACGAACCTTGTTGAATATGTTCCGACACTCGCGAATCGGGAACAAATGGTACGGCACGCCTACTGAAATAAACGGCCCTTCCTTTTTCTCCCATGACCACCTTGGGCGTATTGGAGTTTTCAAGCTCCTCTTTAGAGGAGATTTTTTTGACCAAGGTGGCGATTTGACAACTTGGATCGGAGAAACAAGAAGTGAGAAGATCAATCTGGGTTGGTTTGATAAAAGGTTCATCACCTTGAATATTTACTACGGCATCAAACCCGGAGTCATTATTCCGCAGAACTTCAGCACAACGGTCGGTGCCGCTTGGATGATCGGATGAAGTTATTACCACCCTACCACCAAATTCCAAAACATGTTTAAATATGCGTTCGTCATCCGTGGCAACAACTACATCAGCGAGGGAAGCTGCTTTTTGGGATTGAATGTACACGCGTTGTATCATAGACACCCCATGAATGAGAGCAAGCGGTTTACCTGGAAACCGGGTGGAAGCAAAGCGCGCGGGTATGACTCCTAGGATCTTCAATTTACTTTTGCAGTTGATGGGTTTTCATCAGCATTCTCGAGATGCAGGTGGAAAAAAACTGAAGTTGCTCCACCGGCTTATCGGTGCCTCCGGTGAGACTTTCATGAAAGCGATCCCATAGTGCTGGGGAAGCATTTGCAGATGGAATACAATAATAAAATGGCGAAACGCCGGGTCTATCATAAACCATGATATAGGCACAAGGCTGATTCTCCGAAATCCTAAACATTTGCTTGAATGTGATTCGTCGGCCGGGCTCTTCGCAAATTTCGCTTTCGCGGATTTCATAGCCCTGCTTATCGGACATTCGGGTTTGAAGCTGAATCCTATAGCCTACCGAACCGTAGTTGTATTCTTCCTCGGACGTGGGTGCCACTGTTTGGGATAAAACCGAGGTTGCCCCAAAAAGGACTAACAATAATGTCAACCACCTGATTTTCATAGGATGCTAAGTTAATATTTTGGATTGAAGGATGTAACACTATGCTCATGTTTGCGTATCAGTATCAAACTACAGCCGTATATGGATTCCTCCAAAAGCCAAATCAGCATCCCAAAAAGTCCCTTCAAGGAAAAATATCAGGACATCATCAAAGAGACAATAGACGAGCTGTATGCCAATCCCAGATATTGGGATTTTTTCCAAATGTTCAGCGAGGAGTCGGTTCATGATTTCATTGTGGAATATGCTACCAAGAAGGCTTGGGTTTTAGTGAATGGCGACCGTATGGTAACCAAAGGCAATAACGAGGATCTTATTTATCATGAAACGGCATGGAATTGCCTTTGGGAAATCCAACAATTGAAGCTGTTCCGTTTACAAACCGCTTGGCGTGCTGGAATGACCGAATTGCAAGGCATCGAGGTTACCCGCGACTTCCTCTGTTGGGAGAAAAATATTTCATGTTGCCCATACATAGAGCCCATCAGCATGACAGAGCTCAACCATTACATGGACTATGTTAGGTCGGACATGTTTGAAATGAAAAATTGGCTTTACGATTGGCAGGATTACGACATTTTCAAAAACAAGGGCAATGGGCATGACCTGTCGCCGGCTTGGTATCGTTTCAACAAAGGCTTCAGCGGCATGGACCACCTGGAGCTGCTTCCCGACATCAAAGGTCAGGAGGAAAAGGCCTATTTGGAGATTTGGAAAAGACATTACAAGAAGCAGCTGGATCCCACCGACCTGCCATCAGGAAGAACTCTACCTGACTTATATATGAATTACGAAACGCTCGATTTTTTCATCAAGACATTCGAGAGCAAGCGCCTTATTCATTGTTTTGAAGCCGTGGAGAGCAAGCCAGAAGCAATAGGAAAAGAGACGGAGCTGCAGGATGCATTGCGTGTGTTGAACCGAAGTACAGAGCGAATAGAGCTGCCACACGCAAACGACTGGAAAGAGTCGGTGATTATGGGCGCGAGAAACCACCGCAGAAAAAAAATACTAGCGCATTTGCCTGCTGTTTTTGAAAATTACCTTTTCAGGGTTTCGCAAGGCATAGGTTTCGAAGGTCAACACGATAGCATCATTTACCAAGAATATCTCGATAACACCTTGGCTTACCGCGAAACGGTAAGAGAAGGTAGAATGCTGCTGGCTAGCGGCAAGGGTTGATTAAAACTTGGCACTCAGCTGAACAGTGAAGGTTCTTGGGGGCTGCATATCCGCAGGTCTTCCCATATACTCATGGTTGAACATGTTTTTCACAATCACCATCAACCTATAGTTTTCAGTCATGTTGTAACCTGCTCGAAGATCAAATACCCAATCTCCATAGGCATGTTGCTTTCTGTAATTTTGCACTCCGGGTATAACAGCCTCGAATATAGCATCAATGTTCTGCATAAAACTATTGTACTTTGCAGAAAACCCAAAGATGAAATTACCCGGCAACAACTCAAGATCTCCCTTAAAAACCCTTCTATATCGGTATTTCAAAATATTGAATGGAACCGTGTTCCTATCCAAAACCTTCGCTGTATCGAAATCCAATGCAATTGGTTCAATGTATGTAAATCCAGTCAATAGGTTTACAGGAAGTTTGCCGATTTTACCAGTTCCTGCCAACTCAAATTCAAATCCAGTGATCTTGGTGTTCCCAATGTTTTGAGATTGAAATGCAAAACCCAAGCTTGAAGGAGGTATGAAAACAAAACCCGTGGGAGTAAATTCCATCATATCTCGGTATTCCGACCAAAATATAGATGCATCAAAAAAGCCACGCCAATTTTTAATTTTAAATCCTTGCTTGATTCCAAATTCGGCTGATTCACCAGTCTCAGGAAGCAAACTATCGTTTTTGGTAATTACGATAGGTCCGACTTGGGTGGAGATGAACTTTTCGGCAATTGTAGGATATCTAAAGCCCTGGCCATAGGATAATCGAAGGAAGGTATATTCGGCTGCTTTGAAATTGAGACCGCTTCTGAATACGGGTATGGCATCCGAATCGGCAGTATCAATTTTGTTGTATTCGTAACGACTGCCAAAAGAAAGGGAAAGCCTGCCCCATTTCAAGTCTGTTTGAGCGAAGGCAGCCATATTTTGTGATTCATGGTCATTGTAAAGCTCGCTCTTAACTTCATTCAGAGTGGTGGAGCTACCAATTGTTACTGTAACAAAATCGGAGAATCGCTTTTGAAATTGATATTCCAAATAGTAAGAACTTGCGTTGGAGCCCTGATCTGTATTATTACGGTTGTCTGAATTGAAATATCTCATTTTAAGGTTGTGAGACATTCCGTTTTGAGAGGCATAACTTACAAAAGGATCTATGGTTGTTCTTGTTGTTTGATATTTACTAATGGTTGTAGTTGATGTATCTAAGCCACCAAATGGAAGATATGCTCCACTTGAGTCATTGGCCCAAAGAAGATAATTACCACCCTCCGAAAATGTCACATTTGTGTTCAACCCGGCAGATAAACCTTGCACTTTCTTGAATCGATATCTCGTATTCAACGACATCCTATAGCGCTTCTCATCTTCTCCAAGTCTGTAGCCATCATCTCTATATGCATTTCCACCGGTAACAAGATCCCATTGGCCTGCCTGCTGCATATGGCTGAAACTTAGTCCGCCAAAGCGTTGGGTCTTGTTGCCCCACCATTTCAACTCGTCTCTCTTGGGATCATCATACCAACCGGAAAACCAACTCAATTTTGTCTCGGGCTTCGCTTTGGGATATGATGTACGAATATTGATAACGCCATTCATGGCAGATGAACCGAACAATGCGGAGGAGGCTCCTTTGATGACCTCGATCTGCTCAATGTTTTCGACTGCTACCGCGCTCCATTTAACATCTCCAGCATCGGCTGCTACAAAAGGCATATCATCCACCAACAATAACACCCTGCTTCCGGCGCCATAGCTGAAACCGCTACCTCCTCTTATGTTTGCCTGTCCATCAATTATATTAACGCCTGGCACCTGCTCAATAACCATGTCGACCGAGGTAGCGTTGGTGTTCTGGATCAAATCGGGTTTTATAACCGACATAGATACAGTAACCTCTTCTAATTTTTGTTCGAATTTACCTGCACTTACCACCACAACATCCAATAATTTGGACTCCGGTTCCAAGCGGATATTGACAGTTGGAGAATTATTCACCAATACATTGATTTTGTTCGAGATGGTTTTATATCCCACAAATCGAACCTCAATTACCGACTCGCCCATAGGAACTTCCAAATTGTACATTCCCTCAATATCGGTAACCGTTCCCGAAGTGGTTCCGGCAATGGAAATGGTAACTCCAGGTAATGAAATACCCGTTTGAGAATCGGTAACCTTGCCTTTCAATAGGATACGATCTTGTCCTAGGGTTTTTCCCAAAGGCACTGAGAAAAGGATAAACAAGGCCAACAGAATCTTGAATACACGCGGGAATTTGCAGGTCATGTAATGGATATTTTTGCGAAAGATACTTTTTATTTCATTTTTCAAGAAATATGAATGAGGATGCTTTTCTACACCGCATCGCCATCACCCTAATTGAAGGAGTTGGAGATGTGATTGCAAGACAATTGATTTCATACTGTGGTAGCGTTGAAGCGGTGTTTCAGGAGAAAAAAAAGAGTTTGCTTAAAATTCCTGACATCGGTCCCAAAACGGCACAAGCCATTGTCTCCTTCAAAGATTTCGGCAGAGCCGAGAAGGAACTTGCTTTCGCAAAAAAGCATGGTATTAAAATTCATTTTTTTACCGACCCCTCCTACCCTTCGCGGCTTCGGAATTGCCATGACGCTCCCTTGTTGTTATATTCAAAAGGTGAAAACGATCTGAATATACAACGGGTTGTTGGTATCGTTGGAACGCGCAGAGCCACCGAATCAGGCAAGACAATCACAGAATCCTTGTGTACGGAATTGGGCGCAATGGGTGCTACTATAGTTAGTGGTTTGGCATTTGGTATTGATATCACTGCACACCGAACCTGCTTGGAAAACGATATACCGACCTGGGGAGTGGTTGCACACGGTTTGGATCGAATTTATCCAAAGGAGCATACTTCCATTGCTAGGAAGATGACCGGCCTTGGAAATATCATTACTGAAAATCCAAGTGGTACTGCTCCGGATAGAGAGAATTTTCCTAGAAGAAACCGAATCATTGCCGGCATGTGTGATGCAATAATCGTCACAGAAGCAGCTAAAACCGGTGGTGCTCTCATTACAGCCGACATTGCCAACTCATATAATAGAGATGTGTTTGCTGTACCCGGACGACTAAATGATCCGATGAGCGAAGGCTGTAACATGTTAATCAAAACACACAGGGCTTCGCTGTTGCAATCAGCAGCGGATGTGCGATATATCCTTGGTTGGCAGGATGAAAAAACAAAGATTCCCAAACAAACAAAGTTATTCTTGGAGTTGGATGAAAAGGAAAGGCAGCTGATGCATCTTTTAGAGTCCAGAAGGACATTGTTTATAGATGATATTGCCTCAGAGCTTCAATCGAATCCCGGCGAAACATGTACGCTCTTGATCAAACTTGAACTGAAGGGCTTGGTGAAAAATCTTCCAGGGAAAAGGTACTCGCTAATTTGAACCTATTCCTCAACGACGGCACCTCCCTTGTATAGCTGGGTACGGTATCTACGAGATGGTGAAGGAATGAAAGGTCCTAGTCCGAGCTTATCCCAAATGGCATCAATCCGATCCATGGTTTGTTCATCGGAGGCTAGTATGTTGGGCCAATCTCGGGTAAAGCCATCATGCTCTTTTGTTTTTCGAGTTCCATCAAATGCCATACGGTCGCCACAAACAATATGATCTCTTCTTGGATCCACATTGTTGGAGAATCGCCATACGGCATCGGCAATATCC
>JBKCHO010000126.1:0-28618 GCA_046302815.1 Bacteroidota bacterium
TGATCGCTTTGATACACCATGAACTTGGCGTTACCAACCGACCAGATATCAGTTTGGAGGAATCTGCCGTCCTTTTCGACAAACATGTTTCTGCGGCAAAATCTTTAATGGAGGACAAGAACCATGATTACGGCGAAGCTTGGCGTAAGATGCGCGTAAGTTCCATCACCGACTTGATATTGATGAAGCTTCTAAGGGTTAAGCAAATTGAAGACAACGACGGAAATACGCTTATTTCGGAGGGTATTGATGCCAATTATTATGATATCATCAATTATGCCGTGTTTGCGTTGATAAAGTCGGACGAGGGAAAGTAACAATTGTATTTTTAAATAAAATCTCAAGAAATGAACAAGACAAACATTGTTTGGATTTTGAGGGTATTGGTTTTCGCCCTCTTCGTTTTTTCAGCTATCGCCAAAATGTTTCCACTTTGGGCCTTTGAAAAGCAATTGGTCGACTTGGGACTTATGTCCTGGTGTAATGCAAATTACTTCGCACGAATTCTCATTGCCATAGAGCTTGCGCTTGGAATTGCCATCATTCAGCCCCATTTTCTCAAGCGCTTGGTATTACCCTCAACCATTTTGCTTTTAATCGTTTTCTGCATTCATCTGGTCATTGAAATGGTAAAGCATGGAGCCATGAATGGGAACTGCGGTTGTTTCGGACAATTGGTTCCGATGACACCTTTGGAGGCTTTCGTGAAGAACATTTTGACCTTGGGCATACTTTTCTACATCTATATTAATGTAAAAGACAAACCCTCAGGCCAAAACAGATTCTCTGTGTTGCTTGTCATTACTGCCATCAGTACCCTAGTCATGTTTATGCTGTTCCCTTTCTGTCCATGTCAGGAGAGCAGCTCAGCCACTTCTATAATTGATGAAACAGAGGTCCTGGTTGAGGAGCTTGACACAACCATGACCCTTCCTGTCGAGTCTCCAACGGCCTCGGTTACGACTTCTGACACCGTTAAATTGGCAGCCGTTGATTCGATTAAAGAAGATCCAGGACCTGCGCAGGTCAAATCGCGTTTCTCTGCCGACAATATTTTTGATGGCAAGAAAGTCAATCTTGATAAGGGTAGGAAAATCCTTTGCTTCTTTGCTCCAGGTTGTAACCATTGTCAGGATGCTGCCAAGGAATTAGCCGAGTTATCTAATGATCCCGATTTTCCCAAGGTCTACATATACTTCATGGATGAGGAGTCGAGTAAGATTCCTGAATTTCATAAAATCGCAGGTAAACAATTCCCGTCCGTAGTATTGGACATTCCCAAATTTTGGACCTTGCTTGGTGCGGGATCCACTCCTGGTATTTTCTATATGTGGAACGGAAATATTATTAAAGATTTTGAGGGTACCGGCGATAATGCGTACAGTAAATCTAAGCTGCTCCAGCATGTTCACTCCAACAAAAAGGGTAAATAAGCTATTGTGACCCGAATCAAATTCTTCCTTCGAAAATTTACCAGCGGTTTGCTGGTGATGCTTGGAGTGGTTAGTTTGGTTTTTGTGATTTTCAATTTACTTCCTGGTGATCCTGCAAGAATGATGCTTGGACAGAGGGCGGATGTTCAAAGTATTGAGAAAATCAACCGGGAGTTGGGTTTAGACCAGCCTGCGATAAACCGCTTTCTAGTGTACTTGAACGACCTATCACCAATTTCAGTCCTCGATCGTTCGAACCAGGAATCCCGAATATTTGCCGACTCGAGTAAATATGGTTCGATGTTGCAATTGATCCCAATCGGTGAGAAGGCTATTTACTTAAAAGGGCCCTACTTGAGAAGATCCTATCAATCGAATCGTTTGGTATGGGACATAATGCTCGACTCCTTGTTGGGCACAATTGTGCTGTCTATTGCCGCGCTCCTTTTTGCTTGCTGCTTGGGCATCCCTCTGGGTGTTTGGTCAGCCTTGAACAAGGGTGGCATCATTGATAATTCGGTTGGTCTATTAGCAGTTACTGGTATGGCATTGCCCTCATTTTTTGCGGCAGTCATTGTTGCTTGGTTATTTGGATTTGTTTGGTCCGATTTTACTGGATTGGAAATGACTGGAGGGCTTTATACGGTTGATCCATTCAATGGCCCTGTATTGACTTGGAAAAACCTGCTGCTTCCCGCATTTACCTTGGGTATCCGACCACTCTCCGTAATCGTTCAACTGACCCGGGGTTCTATGTTGGATGTATTATCTATGGATTATGTACGAACCGCAAAAGCCAAAGGCTTATCTGGAATGGGAGTGGTTTTTCGCCACGCGCTTAGAAATGCTTTGAATCCTGTTTTGACTGCGGTGTCCGGATGGTTTGGCTCCCTTTTGGCTGGAGCCGTTTTCATAGAATATGTTTTCAATTGGAAGGGTATCGGCAAAGTCACTGTTGATAGTTTGGAGAGCTATGATTTACCAGTGGTAATGGGATCGGTAATCGTTGTATCCTGTTTCTTCATAATCATTAATATTGCAGTGGACTTGCTTTATGGAGTGTTGGATCCTAGGGTGAGGACGGTTTGATGATACAATAACGATACGAAATGAGGAAACGCATTCTTGCTGGAAATTGGAAGATGAATTGTGATAGGGAAGAGGCATTGTCTTTGGCTACTGAAGTCATGGGCATGGTGGAGGATGAATATCGTGGCGACGCCGAGGTCGTGTTGTTTCCATCCTTCGTACATATTCAAGGTTTGTCGCGCTTAACGGAGAAATCAAAAATCCAGATTGGTGCTCAAAACTGTTCAACCGAATCCACCGGTGCTTACACCGGAGAGGTTTCAGCTAGCATGATTAAATCCGTTGGTGCCACGCATGTTATCATTGGCCATTCTGAAAGGAGGAGTTATTTTGACGAATCTCCTTTTGATTTATCAGCGAAGATTTCGCAAGCGCTTCATTCGGATCTAACTGTCATATATTGTGTGGGTGAAACCCTGGAGCAACGAAAAAATTCCGATCACTTTTCTGTTGTGGAGGCTCAACTCAGGGACTGCCTTTTTCATTTGGAAGACTCCAAATGGAGTAGGCTAGTGGTAGCGTATGAACCTGTTTGGGCTATAGGAACTGGACTCACGGCTACACCAGACCAGGCACAGGAAATGCACGGTTTCATCAGACAATCCGTATCGGCCAGTAAGGGGCATTCCATTGCTGTTGGACTGAGTATTCTGTATGGTGGAAGTTGTAATGAATCCAATGCCGCACAAATTTTTTCTTTGAAAGATGTAGATGGAGGACTTATAGGAGGGGCATCCTTGAAATCAAGGTCTTTTGTGAATATTCTAAAGTGCCTATAAGGTTTTTCGCAACCTTGATTTAAAACTGGAAGGTCAGCAAAAACATGAAGTAAAGGGCAATCCAAAGACCATCAACAAAATGCCAATAAGTAGTGATCAAGTCTAATTTGGTAAGGTTGTTCTTGTCCGATAAATAAAGCAAAGACCCGGCTAGATCGGTTTTCAATCCAGATAATGAATACATAATGTGTATTAGATAGGCCATACCACCCAATACATGCACAAAATGAAGTCCACTGATTACATACAAGTAAGCAACTCCAGGGGTGGATTGTAAAAACATACCTTTTTCCACCATTTGAATCCAACCCCAGATCTGGCATACCGTAAAAATCATTCCCAGTAAAAAGGTAATTTGAAGTCTAGAGCGCAAGCCCTTGATCCGATCTTCTTTGAATTTCCTTTTGGAAGAGGATAAGGCAAAGCTGCTGAGCAGCAAAAAGACAGTGCTGAATGCAAATGCAGCAGGCATTCGGAAGCTATCGATGGTTTGGTTCTTTACCATCGTAGCAACATAAAGTGCTGAAACGGCAATGAACAGGATGGTACTCCCCGTAATAGTCAACAACAGAAGTGTTTTCAAAGGATTCATCCTTTCCACTCGCTCTAAAGTGGAATGGACTGTTTTAGATTCCTGAGTTGGGTCTGTTTTCATTTTGATGCTAAACAAAAGACAACTACCGGGGTCGAATTGTTTACCGCAAGGGCATTAGGGCCTTTAAAAAATCGAAGCGACCTTCACCCTTTTTGTCAGGAAAAACACCAAGGCGTGTTTTTCGAATGTCCTCTATCGTGTAAAATGCATTTGGAATGTGCTTGTTTATAAGTTCTTCGAGCACAACCATATCTTTTCGGTTCATGGTGATATAAACAACGGTAACCGGTCCCTGGGATCCCCGTGCATCCATAAGGGTAACTCCCATACCTTGCCTATACAAGTCATCTACCAAACTTTTCGTTTCTGATTTGGTGAAAATTCTGACCAATTGTTTGCCCAGGGCAAGTCTTTCTTCTATTCTTAAGCCCAGGAATATGCCATTGGCGTACCCGGCAGCAAAACCGATATAGCAGGCGACATTATGCAGGTTATTTAGTACGGTGCTGATGGCTACCAGCCACAGTAAGACCTCGAAAAAGCCGATGATGGGAACCACATTCCTGATGTTCCTTGCAATGAATACATTCCTCAGGGTTGCTAAAGTCACATCGCAAGACCGTGAAAGGAAAATCAGCAGGGGCAGAACGACCCATTCGAACCAAAAGGAATCCATCGAAACCAAAAATGTCATATGCCCAATTGAATCAGTCTGTCTGCTAGTTCGGGTAATGCTAATCCCGCTTTTTGAGGAATCACTTCCAGCTGGTGTACTCCTGAAATCGGTTTAGCATTCGGGTCGACATAGTATTTGGCGCATCCAGTAGGAGCCTGCGTCGTCAGGCCAGCGGCAGGGTAAACTTCTAAGGAGGTGCCTACTATGATGAAGCAGTCGGCGCTTCTTACTACCTCCAAAGCTGTTTCCATCATAGGTACAGATTCTCCGAACCAGACGATGTGAGGTCTGAGCCTCGATCCAAGTTCACATTTTGAATCTGCGGTGAGTTCCCAACCTTCAATATCATAAACAAGATTGTTATTCTTGGTGCTTCGGCTTTTCATGATTTCGCCATGAAGGTGTAATACTTTGGAGGATCCGGCCCGTTCATGTAAATCATCAATGTTTTGGGTGATGATGGTAACATCGAATTCCTTTTCCAACTTAGCCAATGCTGCATGTCCATCATTGGGTTTTGCTCCCATTATCTGTTTTCTCCGGTCGTTGTAAAAGCGAGTAACCAAGTCGGGGTTAGCCCTCCATGCCTCTGGTGTCGCAACATCGTAGATGTCATATTCCTCCCATAATCCACCAGAATCCCTGAAGGTTTTGATACCACTCTCGGCACTGATGCCAGCTCCTGTAAAAACGACAATATGTCCTTTGGTTGAATTGGTCATATAAGCCTCCATCCGCTGATGTCGTTACCTCTAAGGAAATCGGCCGAGAGCATTTTTTTCTTTCCTTCTAGTTGTATTTCGATGATTTCAATCGAGCCCTCGCCACAAGTTACATGCAGATGATTTCCCGTATTAACCATCGTACCGGGGTCCCCATTAGTCTCAACTTGGTTCGGCCTAGTTCGATGGATTTTCAGAACTGCAATTGTCCCATCCTTTTTTATTGCTTTAGTAAAGGATCCGGGATAGGGACACAATCCCCTCACTTGATTGTGAATTTCATTTGATCCACGACGCCAATTAATTTGGCAATCGCTAGAGAAGATTTTTGGGGCATTTGGTAACGACTCCTTGTCTGGATTCAAAAGATCCTGATCGATCATGATAGCAGTACCATCCTCCAAGGAGTTCAGGGTCTTCGATATCAAATCGGCACCCATGTGCATCAATCGGTCGTGAAGCTCTCCAGCCGTCTCATCCGGTCCGATGTTCGTTTTTGACTGCATCAGAATCCGGCCTGTATCTATCTCATGCTTCAACTGAAAGGTGCTAACACCAGTTTCCGTTTCACCATTCATTATTGCTCGATTGATTGGCGCTGCACCTCTGTATTTGGGCAGGAGGGAGGAATGTACATTGTAAGAGCCCAGTCGTGGCATATTCCAAACCGATTCGGGAAGCATGCGGAAGGCAACAATGACAAACAAATCGGCTTGCAGGGAGTTTAATGTTTTTATGAAATCGATATCACCCAACTTTGATGGTTGCATGATAGGTATGCCATGTTTTTCGGCGCATTCCTTAACGGGAGTTTTTTTGATTTGCAGACCGCGGCCGGAGGGCTTGTCTGGAGCCGTTACAACCCCAAGCAATTGATGACCATCGTTTATCAGTCGCACCAAAGAGGGTACTGCAAAATCTGGTGTGCCGAAGAAAACGATACGGAACATGGTTATTTGATGGGATTCTTAACGGTTGATAGTTCCACAAGTTTACCTTTCATGCATACCGAGTTTGCCTTGGAGGGTTTGTAGGATATGTATAAAACCATCCCGTTTTTCTTGAATTCGTTTTCCAAATTCATGGGTTCCAAAAATGTACCGTCCTCCAGTTTTAGTAAATGATTGCAACCATCCAGCTCCGACATGTCAACCACCGTGGCTTTGATCAAACCTGAGTAATCTGTCGTAGCATCTTTTTGATTCTTGCAACCACCAAACACAAAGCCTATTATCAGAGTAGCTCTTATTGCAAAATTAAGAATCATATGCGGTTGTTTTTCCATTTTCCAGTTCTTAAGTAGATGTAGGAGAACAATCCCATCATGGACCAGTAAAATACCTCAGAGAACCAAACCCATTCGATGGAGGCTTTTAGTACGATGGCACAAATGTAAACATACAATAGGTAGATGAGTATGTTGGATACCTCGATTACCATGGCCGCACCAGTTGATCCGCTTCCAGAAACGGTGCTCAACAATATGATACTGATAGAAAACAGGAACATGGCTCCGGCAATGATGTAATAACAACCCATTGCGTTATCAATAGTGGTGGCGTTGGAGGTTGAAATCGATAGAACTGCCTTTGGACTGATCATCATCAACAGGAATAAGATGGTACTGGTAAGTAGTGCGAGTTTGATGATTCTTTTTACCAATGTGGATACCTGATCATGGAGTCCTTGTCCGAGCAAGTTGCTAACCATGCTATTTGTAGCCGCGGCAAATCCCCATACGGGTGTCATCATGATCATGTAGGTTGCCCTGATGATATTTGAGATGGCGAGTTCATGCTCTCCCATATGTTCAATCAATACGAAAAAGAGAAACCAAGCTCCCATTGAAACCAGGTTTTGCAATACAACCGGCGATGAAAGGTTCCAAATGGATTTTATTCTGGAAATGGAAATGAATTCGAAACGAAACAAGAAAAACTCTTTAAATTCATGTTTGCGGGCACAGTATAATACTAAGAACAAGAGCGCTACAGCCTCAGAAATAACTGAAGCCAATGCTGCCCCTTTTATGCCCATTTCCGGAAAACCGTATTTGCCGAAAATCAACAGATAGTCAAGTGCAGCATTTAGAGCCAGCATGATGATAGCCGTATAGGTAATAATACGGGTTTGTCCAATAGCAATGAAAAATGATCGGAAGGAAATGGTAACAAAGGCAAATAGGATCCCAAAACTACGTGTAGACATATAGTCATTCGAGGACTTTATGATACCGTCAGAGCTAAGGATGTTCTCGAAGAAAATAGGCGTCAGGAAATACATTCCAACAGAAAAAACGACAGAGGATGAGGCTAAAATCAGAAAACCGTTATCGAAAATTCTGCCTATCTCTTTTCTGTCACCTTCACCTGCTCTTCGTGACATCAAAATTTGTATGCCCGTACCTAGAGAAAAGGCTATCATTACCACTACGAAGTAGAATATTGTGGTTAGGGCCATAGATGCTAACTCGGTTTCCCCAAGCCTCGCAACAAATGCCGTATCAGTCAGGTTCAGCAATGTATTGGCCAAGCCTCCTAAAATGATAGGGTAGGATAGCTCCCAAATGGATTTATAGTCGTTGCTGGCCTTCATAAAAAAACAAATCTACTCTTCAATATCATCTGTTGAAAAACATCTTGTAGTGTAGGATGTTACACTCTTCGAATATGTCGCCATATTTAGTGAAGCCATGTTTTTCATAAAAAACCTGAGCAGTTAGTTGGGCATGTAGGTAAATGGGAACACCTGCAGGTATTGTGTCAGTCAAAACTCTTTTGAGAATAGCGGCGGCTACACCTTTATATCTTAATTCTTTTAAAACTGCGAATCGTTCCAGTTTGATACCGTTTTTTGTAACCCTCCACCGGGCAGTTCCGGCAGGGATCCCATTGATCAATCCGAGGTAGTGGATGGCAGTACTCTCATATTCATCAAACTCCTCCGCCTCCAAGACATTTTGCTCTTCAACAAATACCTTCCGGCGGATTTGAAAAATTGGCTCACAAACCACACTGTCCGAAAAAGGACACGATACCACTTCTATCATGTGATAAAATTAGTCATTATCCTTCAACTGCCACAGATGTTGTAGTTGTTTGAGTTTGTGGATTTGCATTTAATTGTTTGATAATCAGAACTTATTGATGTTTCTTCAATAATTAAAACCTTTTTAATTAATTGTTACCTCCATTTAGCATTAATGTTAATTTTACGGAAACAACTGTCATATCGCTAAAATCAATCTATATGAATCGTTTTTACAAAAATGTGCTTGCAATCTTGTCATGTATCCTTGTGTGGAATGCTTCTAATGCCCAGGTCGTCATTAACGAATTTTCAGCGTCTAATTTGACGCAATTCGTTGATAATTACCAAGACTATGAGGATTGGATTGAACTTTATAATACCAGCTCCTCTACGGTTTCTTTGACTGGTTATTATTTGAGTGATGATACCACCAATTTGATGAAATATCAAATACCTGCCAATGTTAATATCAATGCGGGTGGATTTGTGCGTTTTTGGTGCTCCGGTCGCAACATCTCTTCAGGCACCAACCACCATACCAATTTCAAATTGAAGCAAACCAAAAACACCAACGAATTCATCGTGTTGTCTAGTCCTTCAGGTTCTTTGGTTGATTCTGTTAAAATAAGGAAAACCCAGCTGGGGCACTCCAGGGGAAGGACGACCAATGGTGCGTCTACTTGGAGCATCTTTACGGCTCCAACTCCCAATGCATCTAACAACACGGCTACAGCCTACATAGATTATGCCGATAGACCAGATTATGATTTTGCTCCAGGATTTTATACTGGATCATTAACATTAACGATTACCACTACCGAGCCCGGTGCCACTATCCGTTACACCATTGATGGTACATTGCCTACCACATCTTCAGCACTATACACAGGTCCAATTAGTCTCACTGCTACGAAAGTGGTTAAAGCCATTACCTACAGTTCAAACTCTTCTATCTTACCAAGCTTCGTAGAATTTGGAACCTATTTCTTCAATGTCAGCCATACTCTTCCTATAGTATCCATTGCAGCCACCTCACTTTCGAATTTGGCCAATGGTTCCGGCACATTGGAACCTAAAGGGACTTTCGAAATGTTTGATGTTTCAGGAGCACGGGTTGCAAACACCTATGGTGAGTTCAACAGACATGGCCAGGATAGTTGGGTTCTTAGCCAGAGAAGTTTGGATTTTGTTTCCCGAGATGAGATGGGATACAATCACTCAGTTGAACATCAGTTATTCGCTTCTACACCAAGAAGTAATTTCCAAAAACTGATTTTGCGAGCAGCAGGAGATGACAACTACCCAGCCGACCACCGTCCCGCCAATCAAGGAAGCGCTCACATTAGAGATGCATATATCCAAAACATGGCCATTGAAGGAGGATTAAATTTGGATGTTCGTCGCGGAGCCAAGTGTATCGTTTACCTCAATGGTAACTATTGGGGTGTTTATGACATCAGAGACAATCCCGATGACCACGACTATACCGATTACTACTACGGACAGGATAAATTCAACCTATATTATATTGAGACTTGGGGTAACACTTGGGCTGAATACGGAGGTACTGCTGCCCTTAACGCATGGAATGCCTTTTACAGTTATGCTATGGGCGCCAACATGAATGATCCTGCTGCTTATCAATATGTGATGGATCGCTACGATGCCACTAGCTTGGTAGATTATGTTTTGGTAAATTCTTTCACGGTTTGTTCCGATTGGCTTAACTATAATACGGGATGGTGGAGAGGTTTGGATAGTACGGGTTCACATCTTAAATGGGGATACATCCTTTGGGATAACGATGCTACTTTTGGTCATTATATCAACTATACTGGAATAGCCAATACCGGTCCCAATGCAAACCCTTGCCAGGTAGAATCTTTGTCAGGTTCTAGCGATCCCAAAGGTCATATTGCGTTTTTAAATAAATTGAGAACAAATCCAACCTTTAATAGATATTACATTAATCGTCAAATCGATTTGTGGAACACAGTATTCAGCTGCGATAATATGTTATCAAAGTTGGATAGTATCATCAATTTGCTAAGTCCAGAAATGACTGCCCACTCCAATAGATGGAGTGGAACTTATACCGAGTGGTATAACAACGCACAGGATCTTCGTGATTTCATTGTTACCCGCTGCAACAATATGTCTAATGGATTGATGAGTTGCTACAGCTTGACCGGTCCCTACCAGCTAACCCTGAATACCGATCCTGCAGGTGCCGGCAATATCCAGCTTAATTCGTTGAATATTTCCAATTTTCCGTGGACAGGTACTTACTTTGGTAATATTCAAACCAGTATAACGGCCAGTGCAAACAACGGCTATACCTTCAATGGTTGGACACCTGGAAGCCAGGTTTTCAATCCGGGAAATACAACACCAGGAGTTAATTTCAGCTTAACTTCTACGGACTCAGTTGTGGCGCACTTTACAGGTTCAACCTATCTTCCTGAAGTTCCTGAAGCCAATGTGTCACTCATGGTTTCTCCAAATGTTTTTTCATCTAGTACACAGGTGGAAGTTTATTTGCCCTCGAAATCCTCTGTAAAGCTTTCTCTTTACGGAATGGATGGTAAAAAAGTCATGGAGTTAATTGATAATGGCTCGCTTTCTTCCGGCTTGCATAGGATTGAACTAGATTTGACCGGTTCATCTCTTCCAGCCGGATTATATTTCCTGGAATTGATTTCTGGTTCCAGCAGGGAAACGGCTAAGATTGTATATGCTCCTAACCGTTGATGTTTAAAATTTCTGAGATCTTCTAGTTTACATCCGTAACGCATTGCTTCGAAATATGAATCGAAATAGCAGGATTTTATTTTATCCAATAATCTTTGTCTTATTTCTATCGGGATTCTTGAACTCATGTGAAAAAGGACCCGGGGAAGGGGGCAACTCTACGATACGAGGATATGTTCGAATGGTTGATTTGTCCAACCAGCAAGACACACTTGAGTATGATGCTTTTGACCAGGATGTTTATCTGATTTATGGAGATGATGTTTCTTTTAGTGAACGAACTAAAACATCCTTTAACGGTATGTTTGAATTTAAGTATTTACGAAAAGGTTCATACACGGTTTATGTGTATTCTGAGGATGAGTTTTCCACTTCAGGAACAAGGCCAGTCATCGAAAAGTTGGAAATCAATAACCGTAAACAAGTTGTGAATACCGACACCTTGTTCATATACAACTATTTCGGTCTATAATTTTATTGATAAGATTAAAAGTTACTTTGAATGGGTAGGTTCGTATTGCGTTCTGTTCTTGTATGTCTTTTATGTGGTTTTAGTTTTGCTTGTGTTTCATTTGGTCAATCAAGGAAGGATATTCGAAAGAACTCCATCAGATCCTGCACAGAAACAATGCTATCTTATTGTGATGGTAAGGAACATGTGTGGACAGAATCAATCATTAAATACGATAAGGATGGGAATGTGGTAGAAGAGATTAGTTACGAATCGGATGGTTCTTTGCGTGATAAGAAAACATTTCGATATCATTCCACCGGAAAGGTGCTTGAAGAGTTGAATTACGGCAGAGAGGGGGTTTTGGAAAGTAAAACAACTTTCAGTTACGACGATGATGGAGAGAAACTCTCTGAAAAAAGATTCAGTGGCTCCGGTGAAATTATTGAATGGGTAAAATACGATGTCAATAAGCTTGGTCAGCGCATATCCGAATCATATTATGATTCCGAAGGAAAGCTGTTAAGGAAGTCAGTAATCTCATATGATACTAATGGTTTACGAAAAGAGAAAAAAAATTATACATCTAGTGATAAACTCTTGTCGGTAAAAAGATATAACTTCAAAACATCGACCAAAGACTAATATTCAAATTGAAAAGCCAATCACTATATAAAGTTAATATGCTTAGCCGTTTTAGAGGGGTTTCGCTCATGGAAATTGACAAAGTGTCCCTTCAAGATAGGATGGATACAAAATTCGTTTTTTCCGAACTTTTTCTAGATGAGTTATTGCAGAGTTTATGCGATTCTGGATATGCTGTTTTAGATATCAATGGAAACAGGTTTTTTCGGTACGATTCTGTTTACTATGATACTGCCGATTACTCGCTCTATCATCGACACGCTTGTGGTAAAATGAACCGCTTTAAGATTCGTAAGCGCACCTATTTGGACACCGGAAGTGTTTTTTTTGAAGTGAAACATAAAAACAACAGGGGTAGGACTTTAAAAAGCAGGGTAGGCTTGGAAACCCTTAGTGATTCATCAAAGCAGGTCAAGCTTTTGCAAGAGAAAACCCCTTTTGAAATCAATAGCCTTCAAGAATCATTGCAAGTAAAATATACAAGAATCACACTCGTGAGTCCATCCTTTGATGAACGGGTCACTATTGATATGGATTTATCCTACCGTTTAGGGGAACAAACTTGGGATGTTGAAGGGTTGGTTATTGCTGAACTGAAGCAAAATCGCGCTTCCTCATCACTTTTTAGTCGATTGATGAAGGAACTGCGAATCAGACCTTCTTCATTAAGTAAATATTGCTTGGGGGTATCAAAATTGGCAGTTGGAATAAAATCCAATAACTTCAAGCCCCAATTACTAATGGTAAACAAAATACAAAATGCTACTACAGGACTTAGACAGTGAAATCATGGAAACCGGATTCAATTTGTTCAACAAGTTGTCTCCAAAGTTTTTTCTCAGATTGTTGATCGATATCAGTGCGGTTTTCGTGTTGATTCGTTTTGTTTATTTCCCGGTTTACAGAAACCGTGAATATGTTTTCACCTTTTTTATTTTCAATTTGATCATTTTCCTGATCACCTATCTTTTGAACAAGGTAGAAATGAGTATGGGTGCTGCTTTTGGCTTATTTGCCGTTTTTTCCATGTTACGATACCGGACCGAGGATATCTCTATTAAAGATATGACATATATGTTCCTGGTTATAGCTATGGGACTAATTAATGCCGTTACCAAGGGAAGCTGGGATGAACTCTTGTTGTTGATGATAATCATAATCTTCATCACTTGGTTGTTGGAAAGCAGAGTTCTTATGCGCAAAGAGGTTTCCAGGTTGGTCATGTATGAGAATATCGACTTAATAAAACCTGAGAACCGGCATTTGCTTATTGCAGATTTAGAAACCCGGCTGGGCGTTAAGATCAATACTGTGACCATTGGCAAAATAGATTTTTTAAGGGATACTGCCCAGGTTCAAGTGCACTATTATGAATAGAATTCTGTTTGTAATTGTTGCATTTTTTCCTTCTGTTGGCTTTGGACAGGTCAATGATGCTGGACTTTGGTCTTCGGTCAATTTGGAAACGAAACTTGCCAAAAAAGTAGGTTTAGAGGTTGCTACTGAATGTCGCTTAAATGAAAATTTCTCGGAACTTGGAACAATTTACTCCGAGATGCTTATGTCCTATAAAATCTCCAAGCCATTCCAGGTTTCTGTAGGGTATCGGTATATAGCAAAGCGCAGGTATGATGATAGCTACAGCATAAGACATCGACTTCTTATAAATATGTCCTATCGTAAGAAAACAGATTGGGTCATTGCCACATTAAGACTTAGGTATCAATCACAATTTACGGATGTGAACAAGTCCGACAATTGGAGGGTTCCTGAGGATTATCTACGCGCTAAGATTGCATTTAAGTTTGAAACACCATACAAATGGAAGCCCTATTTTTCATCAGAGACTTTTTACCATTTGAACGACCCTGATGGAGTATTGTTCAGGGATTACCGGCTTGCTGCAGGTATCGATTATTCCATTAACAAGAAAACAGGTGTTAATTTGGGATATCTTATCGATAAGGAGGTCAATGTTTCAAATCCCTGGACCAACTATGTCATTACACTTGGCCTCAACTTGGAGCTCTGATTCTGTACCTTTATAACCAAGGCCAATCATAAAAAACTCTTTACTCGACTGTTGGACGCTTTTTGGCCTGAGTAATTTCACCAACTTAAAATGTTTTTTTAGTTCATCTCTGAAACCCATAGCATCGCCGCTATCAAAAATCTTACAAACGAAATTGCCTCCTTTTCTAAGGAAGCGATGGGATGTGGCGAGAGCAGCTTCACACAACTCCAATGATTTCATCTGATCGGTAAATCTGCTATTTGTGGTATCTGGGGCCATATCAGAAATGACAGCATCAAACAATCTAGAAAAGCCATGTTGTTCCAGTACTGGACCCGGATCCAACGAGAGCATGTCTCCTTTGATAAAAACGGCATTGGGAAGATCTAAAAAAACCTTTTTAAGATCAATGCCAAGCAACCTTCCTTTCTCACCGATAGCCTTTGAAGCGTATTGGGACCAAGACCCGGGCGACGCTCCCAAATCGAGTATATAATCACCCTTTTTGATGACTCTGAACTTCTGGTCAATTTCCTGCAACTTGTAAACCGATCTGGCAACGAATTGCTCCTTACGGGCCTTTTTGGCGAAATGATCGTTTACCTTGTAAGACATAGTACAACAAAGATAGTGTCATTCCAGACGATATCTACGACTAAAGTAGACTTCCTGCCAAATCGGCGAGTTCACTGCGTTCTCCTTTCTCCAATGTGATATGAGCATAAAGGTTTTGGCCTTTCATTTTGTCAATAATGTGAGATAGACCATTGCTGTGAGAGTCCAAGTAAGGGGTGTCGATCTGGTTCACATCACCTGAGAATATGATTTTGGTGTTTTCACCAGCACGCGTAACAATTGTTTTTACTTCGTGAGGAGTCAGGTTTTGAGCCTCATCGATTATAAAGCAGATATTGGAAAGGCTTCTTCCACGGATATATGCCAATGGTGTTATATGTAGTTTTTCGCTCTCTACCAACTCGTTTATTTTTTGGAATTCCTTGTCGGATTCTCGGTATTGCCCCTGAATGAATTTGAGATTATCCCACAAAGGTTCCATGTACGGGTTTATTTTCGACTTTATATCTCCCGGCAGGTAACCTATGTCCTTATTGCTAAGAGGCACTATTGGTCGGGCAAGGTATATTTGTCGGAACGATTGACGCATTTGTAGGGCCGATGCCAATGCGATAAGGGTTTTGCCCGTACCCGCCACACCTTGAATGGTTACCAGTCGTATATTGGGACTCATGACCGCATGCATGGCAAATGCCTGTTCTGCGTTTCTAGGTCGAATTCCATAGGCCGTTTCTTTTGCGATTTTCTCCAGTGTTCCATTAGCGGGATTGAACCATGCCAATGCCGAATGGGAGCCATTTTTGGATCTCAATACATAATAATGATTGGGTATTGGCTTTTGCTTTTTGAGCGCTTCCGTAGCCTTGATACTGCCATTATTATATATGGCATCGATGGATTTACTGGAAATGTTTTCAACTATACTTGAGCCTGTATATAATCCCTCCAAGTCCTTGATTTTTCCGGTCTTGTAGTCCTCTGCTAGGAGATTCAGGCTCTTGGCCTTCAATCTGAGATTGATGTCCTTTGAAACCAAAATGACTTTGCGCCCCGGAGTGCTCTCCATCAGGTGCAATGCCGCATTCAGGATGTTGTGGTCTGCTTTTTTCTCTCCAAAAACCTTGTTCGCATCCACTGAGGCCTGTTCCACCATCAATACCCGAATCTTGCCTTTTGTTGGACCGTTCAGGGGTATCCAATCCTGAAGTGAGTGCTGACCTGACAGCTTGTCGATGTTCCTGATGAATTCCCTAGCTTCAAAATTGATCACATCGTTGCCTTTCTTAAATCGATCAATTTCTTCAAGTACGGTAATAGGGATGGCTACATCGTGTTCCTTGAAATTATGAATGGCATTGTGGTCGAAGAGTATGGCGGATGTGTCAAGTACAAAGATTTTTCTGTCATTTCTGTTGGCCATAAGGATTCCATTTACGGGTTGGTTTTCAAGAACGCTCTTCAACAAATGTAAACTACGACCACAGGTTTATGGGATACGATGGGTGAATCACATATCGACAATCCCATGTTAACAATTCCAATTTGCCTTAAATTGATTATCTTTGAGGACAATAAATCCAATCGGATATTGATGAAAATCGGTTTTTTGGAACCGGCCTTCCTGTCGGCCCTTGTCCTTGTAACCATCCCGATTATTGTTCATCTATTCAATTTCAGGAAGTTCAAGGTTGTTTACTTCACCAATGTTTCCTTTTTAAAGGAACTTAAGGAAGAGACCAACTCCAAGTCTAAGCTAAAGCACATGCTTGTACTGGCTAGTAGGATTTTGGCCGTTATATTCTTGGTTTTGGCTTTTGCCCAGCCTGTAATACCTACTGTTGTGGGTAAAAAGGCCTATTCAGGCAACTTGGTAAGCATTTATATCGACAATTCCTTCAGTATGGAGGCATTGGGTGCAAAAGGTACCAGACTAGAGGAAGCGACTATTATCGCCCGCGATATTGCCAATTCTTACAGGCCTTCCGATAGGTTTCAGCTGTTGACCACTGATTTCGATGCAGCATACCAACGGCTTCTGACGAGAGAGGAATTTTTAAGTGCCTTGGAATCAATCGAGCCATCTTCTTCTACAATAACCGTTTCAGAAGTTTACTCAAGGCAAAAAGATATTCTAACGAATGCCGGAAGCGGGAATAAGTTAGCAATCCAGATCTCTGATTTCCAAACATCCGTTACAGACTTATCCAATCTGAAACCCGACTCCACCATTAATGCTCTTTTGATCCCAATCGCCTCCTCGGTGTCCGATAATGTGTCCATCGATTCTTGCTGGTTAAGCACTCCTGTTGTACAAGCTGGTCAATTGTTGGAAATAGGAGTGAGGGTCAGAAACCATGGTGAAACCGAAATAAGCTCTATCCCATTGAAGTTTGTTGCCAATGGTGTGTCGAAGGCTGCAGCCACAGTGGATGTGCCTGAAGGCGGCTTTACCGATGTGAACTTATCCATAACTCCCAATGATACCGGTTGGTACGAGTGCCTTGTTTCCTTGGAGGATAACGCAGTATTGTTTGATGACAAATACCATTTTTCTTTTCGGGTGGAGTCAGAGGTTCCTGTAACGGCCATCAATGGTATTGCGGCTGGATCGTATTTCAAGTCGCTTTTCCCTCAGGACGGATATTTTAAGCTCCGAGAGTTCAGCGAAAAGCAGGTTGATTTTGGCACCATGACCAATTCGAGAGTTGTGATTTTGAATGAGGTTAAATCAATCACTTCCGGCATGATATCCGAGTTGAATAAATTCGTAAAAAACGGTGGTGTATTGGTAATTATACCCGATTCACTGGCCGATATCACATCCTATAAATCTTTAGCCAACTCCTTGGGAAGCGGTTGCATCAGTTCAATAGTAAGGTCGCAGGATAGGGTGGATAAACTTCAAACAGATGACCCGGTGTTTAGCGGTGTTTTCAGCAACAAGGGCGGTATAAACTCGTCTACGGATCTGCCCAATGTTAATAGCCGTTTCTTACTGGAAGGCGGTGTTCCGGAAGTCATTTTGAAACTTCGTAGTGGAGATGGCTATCTAAACAGGTACAGATCCGGAAACGGATCAGTTTACCTGTTGGGCTCCTCACTATCAGGTAATATGTCAGGTTTGGCTCGTCATGCCATTTTTGTTCCTGTTTTTTACCGAATCGCTTTGTTATCCAACAATCCTCAAGTTACTGCATTGGCCATTGGCATGGATGCCTATTTGGATTTACCTGCGTCCTCCTTTTTCGGAGAACGGGTTTTTCGTTTGAAAGGTGGAGCTCAGGGATTAGAATACATACCTACACACAGGTCAACTGGATCCAATGTTAGGGTTGGGTTTGGCAATGCGGTTAAAGAGGCTGGAACATATGATTTAAATTTAGATGGCAGGATCATTTCCAAGCCATCTTTCAATTACAATCGAGCAGAGTCTGTCATGAGCTTTTTTGAACCATCAGGATTGAAAGATCAGATCGATGAGTTACGATTGACCAACTTTAAAGTGGATGCATCATTGGGAGCTTCTGCTATGTCGGGAACCACTGATACGACTGGGTTTCCCTTATGGAAATATTGTATTATGTTGGCATTGCTATTTTTATTCACCGAAGTTCTATTACTCAAATTCTGGAAAACATGAGACTACTGATGCGTTCTGTTCGAGTTATCGAATCCAATAAGGAAGAGTACATCTCCGACCTGTTGGTCGTGGACGGCATCATCCATAAGATCGGCAATGGAATAAAAGACAAGGATGCTTTGGTTTTCGATGTGCCCGGTGCATGCGTTTCTCCTGGTTGGGTTGATTTGCGAGCCAACTTCCGCGATCCCGGCGAGGAAACAAAAGAGACCATACAATCAGGACTTTCGGCTGCTGCGCATGGTGGATTCACAGGGGTCGTGTTGATGCCATCCACCAATCCCCCGATACAGACTAAAGCAGATGTGGAATATCTACTTTCCCGATCAAGTGGGCATGCCGTTAACATTTACCCTTGCGGGGTATTGTCCCATGACAGGGATGGTAAGGATATCAGCGAGATGTTTGACATGAAAACAGCAGGTGCCGTTGCTTTTGGAGATGATAAAAGACCCGTAAGGGACTCAGGTTTGATGTCGCGGGCATTGCAATATTCCTTGAATATAGGTTCTGTAGTCATGACTTACAGTGATGATTCAGGTATTTCAGGAAAAGGTATTGTCAATGAAGGAGTCTCCTCCACAATTTCTGGACTTAAATCATCACCTGCTTTTGCTGAGGAGTTGATGGTGGCCCGAGATATAGAAATTTGCAGATATACGGGTGGCAGATTGCATTTTGGCACCATATCCACAAAAGGTTCAGTTGATAGAATCAGAGCGGCTAAAAAAGATGGACTACCCATAACAGCCGATGTATGTGCTCATCAGCTTTTTTTCGATGATTCCGTTATCACCGACTACGATACTAATTATAAGGTTAAGCCACCCTTCAGATCTTCCGATGATATTGAATCCTTGAAGTTGGGGGTGATGGATGGTACTATTGATGCCATTTGCTCCGACCACTACCCCCAGGATGATGAATCCAAAAATGTCGAATTCGACTTTGCTGGTTTTGGTATTGCCGGAATAGAAACGGCTTTTTCGGTTTCTAGAACCGCATTAGTCGATTTATCTGTGCAGAAGTTGATGGAGCTATTCACTTTTGGTCCGAGGAGGGTTTTGGGTTTGGAGCAGGTTCAAATCAAAGAGGGGCATGCCGCCAATTTAACCGTATTCCATCCTGAACAGGAATGGACACCATCCAAAGACCATCGAAAGTCCTTGTCTGCGAATAATCCATTTTTCGGAATGACTTTGAAGGGAAAGGTATTGGGCGTTTTGAATAATGGCCAGTGGATACCTTCCAATAGGGACTGAAAAAATAACCCGGTGAAGCTTTCGCAACACCGGGTTCCCCATCTTCATGAACAGAAAAGCTAACCAGTAACGATAACCAGGTATTTGGAAGACTTCCAAAACCGGTTCGGATTTGTTATTTCAAGTGTTTTCACAAATCCCTTAATGTCTTTATTCAATTTATAACTGTCTGGAGGGTGGTTTGTAATCAATTTGGCCTCCTTGCTATTAATTGAAATAATATTGAGCTTGGTGATGTCAATTTTAGTAAATGATTCGGGATTTAAATCTCCCTCAAGCACCTTGTCTTTTCCCATACCGAGAAATCCACCCTCCTTTTTCATGATCTTTTTACCATTCAACTCTTTGTATGTGCCCATGATCCAATAGGCAGTATGCAGTTGTTCGGTCTTCTGAGATATGATGATGTCTCTTTGTTGAGTCTCCACATACATGGAATCAACGGTTCTGTTCAAACCATCTATGGCGCTACGCAAATCAGTTGACTCTTGACGCAAGGCTATAATTTCATTGTCTTTTCGAGTATTTTCTTCAGTCAACTCCACTATCTTTCTTCTAAGAGATGCTATGGTGAGCTCGTTCCCCGACAACTTGCGATTAAGTGATTCGATGATCTGTGTGTTCCTTTCAAGCAATTCACTTATCACATCAATATTGAAACTGATGCGATCCTTGACATCTTGACTCATTTCCGTACCGTTTCCAGATTCCCGAGCAATTGCAACCTGTGTTCTGGTGATACTGTCAAGGTTGGATTCGATTTCATTCATCGATTCGATAAAGGAACTGATGGATGAGTCTTTGGTTGCACTGAGAGTAAGGATTGAGTCCCTCTCAGCTATGGCTCGCTCCATTTCCGGTTTGTAGTCTTTGCACCCTGGCAAGATCAATCCCCCCGACAATACCACTATAGCCATTGGCATTAGTGTATAGGTTCTAAGATTTGTTGTCGATGACATGCGTTCGATAAGGACATGCCAAAAGTATTTGTACCCCTTTCCTACGATCCGCCCACTGCCTTTTAATTATAAACAACCTTTTGTTAGTAATCGTACATGAAAAAAGGCGGCTCAATTGAGCCGCCTCGAGATTGTGTTTATTGATATTCTATCTCTGAATAACGATTCGTTTCATCAGTACTCCTGAATCAGTATCGATCTTTACGCCGTATGGGCCCTCAGCTAAATTTGAAACATCAATTGCAATTTTATCGGTTGAACTGAGGTCATATCCCTGAAGTTTACGAACGGATTTTCCAGCTAGGTCGGAAACCTCAATCTTTAATATTTTTATTCCCTCTCCGATTGTTTGAATGAATAACTTATCGCTTGTAGGGTTTGGGAACATTCCGATAGAGGATGTCAGTTCACCTAATCCAGCTGAAATGAATTGGAATACAGATGAAGTGATGGTACAGCCATTGATGGTTACGGTAACTGTGTAATTTCCATTCTGAGTAGCAGTGTATGACTGGCTATTTGCTCCTGCAATAGGTGAACCGTTGAGATTCCATTGATATGCATTGGCAGGAGATGAGGTTAGTACATTAAAGTTTAAACTGATGGTTGGGATGGGTGGAAACGGACTAACAACGACCGGAGTTGGAACCCTTGGACTGCGGCATCCTTCAGAAACTACCCAATCATAAAGATAAAGGTATGCCGTGCCAGTGTTGAAGCCCGGATTGTAATAGCCGGTAATATTCAATGGTCCGTTAGATACAGCATAGGGATAAACAGCGCCAAGATTATTCTGATTTAAGGTAACAGTTCCTGTAGCTACCTCAAGGAAATATCCGTTGCCAACGGGGATATCAAAATCTACCGGAATAGGGGTTTTGCCCGTGAAGGCGGTTACATTTTGCGTATAAGTATCCAAAATGGGATTACCTGGACCTTGCCTTAAATTAATGGTAACCGTTCCGGTTTGGTTTGGGTACACATGAACAAAGTCGATTGTAACTGGACGAATGACATCGAACGCCATTCCAAAGTTGTTGCTGGCAGTTACACTTTGGTTTCCAATGGAGGCATCGGCAGGACCGATATTGTATGCGGTTCCGGCAAAGGCTTGAGCATAATAAGTGGAACTTTGGTTGGTTGCGAATGAATAGGTCGGCCCCGAGCCTACAGGTGTTGAGCTGTTCAGCGAATTGTACCAAAGAATAGTGCCAGTTCCTGTTGCGGTCAGCGTAGCAGTTCCGCTTACGCATAAACTATCACCAACTGTGGTTGGAGTTGTTATTTGTAGTACTGTAATATCTACTGTATTGGAGCTGTCTGGGGCACAGCTTCCACTTGTTACAAAGGCTCGATAGCTGGTGGTAGTTGTTGGCGTAACGGTGTAACTGCTGGAGTTGAAACCAGTGCCGGTTTCATTGATCCAGGTACCATTGTTGAGGCTTTGCCATTGTATGTTGCCTTGGCTTAATTGCAATATCAGATCGGCGGTTTTTCCAAGACAAATAGTGTCTTGAAAGGTGGTTGCATTTCCAGCAATTGTGGGGGCCCCAACAGTAATAGTAACCGAATCAACATTAGAGCAGTTTCCGTCATCACCGATAACAACATAGGTATTCGCACCCGATCCAACGGGTGTGCAATTAACTACACTGCCGGTAGTAGAACTCAATCCGGTGGATGGGCTCCATGTGTATTGATAATTGGAGTTTGCACTTGTTGCAGTGAGTGTGGCAGAGCCATTCAAGCAAAAGCTGGTAGCACTGGCGCTTATACTTACTGGGTCGGAGGGTGTGATGGTTACTTGTACAGGGATTCTGGGACTTGAGCATCCGAAACCGGTAAAGGGAAGTGTTGCCAACGGATTTGTAGCGTTTTGTGATATGGCTTGATCGGTAAAATCGGCCGCATTGTTGTTGTCGCTTGATCCGTTTCGTTGAATACTCAATCCAGCCAAAGTAGAACCAATGTTTACACCATCGCCATTCCATATATTGCCAGGTGATAATGTCGCTCCGTTTACTACTACAGACATGGTTTGAATTGTAGCTGCGGGCCAGTTCATAGGAACAAAATCGCGAAGATTGTTTTGGTCATCAATAATAAGCGCCCATCCCGAGAAGGTTGGAAATGTGCCCGAGTTCCATAATATATTGTTACCCCAATAGGTGGTGCCAGCCAAACCATTGACATCGGCAAAAGAAAGAATGGCCCCGGGATTTAAAACACCGCTTAAAGTTTGAACGATGGTATTAACTTGGTTGATATCGTTGTAACTGTTATTCACTGCCACTTTCCAACCAGTTACATCCACTGGTATGGGGCTCACATTTTGAATTTCCAACACATCGTTTGTTTGAATTTCCATTTCGGTAATAAGTATTGGACTAGCTGCCCCAGCTCCTCCAGAGCCACCTCCTTGCACCTGATCTGATACATAAATTGTTGTGGTTGCGGGTACAAATATGTTTGCAGGATTTCCTGTAGCAATCGGAGTATTAGATGTTGCATCCGAATACCATTGCAAAGTACCTGCTCCAGATCCAGTAAGGGTTACCAATCCTGGTCCGCATCTACTAATATTGTTAGCGGTTGGAACTGGAATGGAGCCAACAGTTATTGTTACCAAATTGGAGGTGTCGGATGGACAACCAGTTTCTGTGACAATGGCTCGATAGGTTCCCGACAAAGCCAGGGTAACTGTGTAGGATGGTGTGGCAGCTCCAGGTCCGGTTTCATTGACCCAAAGACTACCATTCAGCTTTTGCCATTGGAAAGTGGTTCCGGTATAACCTGTCAATGAAATGGTGACAGGAGCGTTATAGCATACCGAATCTGCCGTCGCCGAGGCTATACCAGCGTCGGAACATGCATAAGTGGCTGTGTTTTGGAGGAACCATACTCCAACGGTAATGCATAGGGTTTTGAGTAGAAATTTCTTCATTGTAATTAGGTTTCAAGTATATGGCTAATATACTAATTCGTTCCCAATGAACCACAGACAACTGTTCTAATTTTATATTCCTACATATTGGTTTCTAAATCATTACATTTGTAATGTAAAAAAATGATAAAATGATCAGAACCACGCTTACCACTTTCTTTTTGATTGTGTCAATCTCAGTTTTTGGACAAATTCAAACATTGCAGAAGCTCGGACAGCTATCTTTCAACACCACTTGTGCTGGTGTTTGGCACTATGTTGATTCTGTTGGAAACGAATATGCGCTTTTAGGTAATGGCGATGGGCTTGTTATCGTTGATGTTAACGATCCCTCCAATCCCGTAGTATTGCATACCGTACCTGCCGCCCCCAGTTTGTGGAGGGAAGTAAAAACCTATGGTCATTATGCTTATGCTGGCACCGAAGGTGGGGGTGGTATTACTATTGTTGACTTGAGTGGCTTGCCAGCCACATATAACTCGAAGACATATACTGGTGATGGCGCCATATCGGGCCAGCTGGGCTCGTCTCATACTGTTCAGGTTTTTGGAGAGTATTTGTATGCTTTCGGAACAAGTATTGGAACCGTAATTTGCAGTTTAGCCGATCCATGGAATCCGGTTTATGTAGGCACCTATTCTAATTTTTATGTTCATGATGGAACAGTTCGTAATGATACACTCTGGTCATCTGAAATTTTCAATGGACAGTTTTCAATTGTCGACATTACCAACAAGGCTAATCCTATTGTTACAGCCTCTTACACAACACCTGGAAATTTCAACCACAATGGCTGGTTCTCCGATGATGGCAGATATTTCTATACCACTGATGAATATAACAACACGCCATTAGGAGTTTTCGATGTTTCTGATATCAACAATATCACTCTTGTAAACACCTACTATAACGATACCATGCCCGAGAAAGAGGTGCATAATGTAAGGGTATTCAATGATTATCTGATAAATCCCTCTTATGGTAGTCAGCTTACTATTGTGGACGGCGCTCGTCCTTTGAATTTAATTGAGATTGCAAGATACCAGACGGGTGCGTTTCTGTGTTGGGATGCATCTCCATACTTGCCATCCGGCAATATCATTGCAACCGATATGGATGGTGAGTTTTATGTGTTTGCACCCTATTATCAGCGAGCATGTTACTTGGAGGGAACTGTTACCAACGTTGTAAGTGGTGCTCCCATCTTAAATGCTAATGTGAAGATCATCACCACTACCGCTGGTGATTCCACTGATTTGTTAGGTGATTATTATACCGGTTATCCCACAGCAGGCACTTTTGATGTTGAATTTTCTGCCGCTGGCTATAATACTAAAACTATAAATGGTGTCGTTTTGACCAATGGAAATTTAACCATATTGGATGTTACATTGGATCCGCTTGTGGGGTTGGAGGAATTAGCAGTTAATCCAATAAAATTCGCTCCCAACCCAGTTTCTGATGTATTACATATGAAAATTGATGGATATCCTGGCGGTGTGCAAGCAGCAGCCTCCGTCTATGATCAAAGGGGTGTATTGGTCTATCAAGGCAAATTGGCTCCCGGCGGTTCTCTGAACTTGGATGTCTCTGATTGGTCCAAAGGAATTTATTCAATGCTGGTTAGTGGAGAAAAATTCTCTTTGCCTGCGACAAGATTCGTAAAACTCTAATCGAATGAAGGGCGTTTCATCCATTGCCCTCTTGATCATTGCCAATTGTTTCATGACATTGGCTTGGTATGGTCATTTGCAATTCCAGAGAATACCATATCTGGCGAAGCTTGGAATTTTTGGAGTCATTATGGTTAGCTGGGGAATTGCCCTTTTTGAATATTTTTTTCAGGTCCCGGCTAATCGTATAGGATATCTTGGCAATGGTGGGCCATTTGATTTGTTTCAATTGAAAATCATACAAGAGGTCATTTCCTTAACGGTGTTTACATTGTTCGCCGTACTCATCTTTAAAACTGATAAGTTGGCTTGGAATCATTTGGTCGGGTTTATGTTTATGGTTCTTGCAGTCTTTTTTGTTTTCAAAAAGTGGTGATGGCATGCTATTGATTTATTCTTGTTTCATTTATACATTCAAATAATTCATCATGTCATTAATTTTACTTTCAATCATCATCCTGTTAGGAATCGTCCTTTTGGTATTGGAGATTTTGATGCTGCCAGGCCTTATTGCCGGAGTGGCTGGTGTGGTGTTGATGATGCTTTCTTTAGCTTGGGTTTATGTTGATCATGGAACTACAACTGGAAACATTGTTTTTGCCTGTACTATATTATTGACTTTTGTTGCAGTTTACGCTTCGTTGAAGAGCAAGGCTTGGACTCGTTTCGGATTGAAGGATACCATAGGAGGGAAAGTGAATGACATATCATTCACTCGTGTGCAGGTTGGTGATAAGGGTAAGTGTGTTTCGGCTCTAAGGCCATCTGGTACGGTGGAAATCAATGGACACAGGTTGGAGGCCAATACCAATGGAAAGATTTTGGACCCGGGTTCTGAAATCGTTGTAACTGAAGTCTTACCCGGTAAGGTAGTTGTCGAGCTTTCATAAAATTGCCCTGATCCATTAAATTACTACTCATGTTCATTCAATTATTCTTAAATTCACATCTGAATATTTTTGATTAAATACCTGTTTTAATAACAACCTAATACCTCAATCCAATGGCTCTACCCTTTATGGTTCTTGTCGTCATAGCGGCAGTTATCGTCTTCTTTCTGTTCATGTATTTTGTTCCGGTCAATCTTTGGATTACGGCGGTTTTTTCAGGTGTCAAGATCAGTATCTTGGATTTGGTACTTATGCGATTAAGGAAAGTTCCTCCAAGTATAGTTGTGAATGCCCTTATAAATGGAACCAAGGCCGGTCTAAGTATCACAGCCAATGAAATCGAAACGCACTATTTAGCGGGAGGAAATGTATTTAATGTAATTAAAGCACTCATATCTGCCGATAAGGCAAATATTCCTTTGACCTTTAAAACTGCCACAGCCATCGATTTGGCAGGAAGAGATGTTTTTGATGCCGTACAGTTATCAGTAAACCCTCGCGTTATCGATACACCACCTGTATCTGCAATGGCCAAAAATGGGATTCAACTTCTAGTGAAGGCTCGAGTTACCGTAAGAGCTAACATCAATCAGTTGGTTGGTGGTGCAGGTGAAGAAACCGTTTTGGCAAGGGTGGGAGAGGGTATTGTTACAAACATTGGTTCGGCACACGATCATAAATCAGTTCTCGAGAACCCGGATCAGATATCTAAAACTGTTCTTGCTAAAGGTTTGGATGCAGGAACTGCCTTTGAAATCTTATCAATTGACATTGCAGATATAGATGTAGGAGAAAACATCGGCGCAAAACTTCAAACAGAGCAAGCTAGCGCTGATTTGAAAGTTGCCCAAGCCAAAGCAGAAGAGCGTCGCGCACTGGCTGTTGCTCAAGAGCAAGAGATGAAGGCCAAGGCACAGGAGGCTAGGGCAAAAGTTATTGAAGCAGAAGCGCAAGTTCCCCAAGCCATGGCCGAAGCATTCAGAACGGGCAACATGGGAATCATGGATTATTACCGGATGAAAAATCTACAAGCGGATACCGATATGAGGGATTCTATCGCAAAACCTGGCTCTGCTCAAGCACCTAAAAAAGACTGATTTTGAGCTATTTGCCTTTTGTAGATGATTTTTGTCATATCTTTTTTTAGCTGAATATCAATATTTTGTAGCCAAGGAAGGTTCCATTCATTTATTAATGGGCAACCTTCTCATTCCCTTGCCGTACAAGGTTTCGATAACCGTTTTGTATGGCTACAATTTACAGGAGCAAATTATCCTATACACGATATTTAACCTATTCCGGGTTGATGTGTGTTTTCCTGTTGGGATCTTGGAGTTTGAGACCTCTAAAAGTTGAAGCAGCATGCGAAACAGCTTTTACTTTGGACTGGAGTGACCCTACAACCTATTCGGTTTCTTGTGGTAGTGTAACACCATCTGGTTGGAAGGTTTCCAACCAAACCTGTCAATATGTGTCGCCTCTATTTAGTGTGGGCACATCCAGTGATGGTAGTCCCAAACAAGTTGATTTGTCCCTTCGGATAAATCAAAGTGGAAACTTGGATGCGGATGACTCAGCGCGTGTTACCATATATGTTAACGGTGTCTCCTACACCAACTATGTTTTTATAGGAAATAATTCCAATTCTGTATTTTCTATCAATCCATTGTTTTCGGTTCCATCGGGAGGTAATTACCATGTTGTCATCACTTTATTGACAAACGCATCCAATGAGTTTTGGACCATTAAAAGTGGTGATTTCACCACCTGTGTTATTGAGAATACCCCATTGCCTGTTTCATTGGTAAGGTTTGAGGCCGAACGAAATCCCGAGGGTCATGTATTATTGTATTGGGACACTCAATCTGAATCCAATAACGACTACTTCACTGTTTCTAGGTCCACTAATTCCTCCGCATTTGATGTAATTAGCAAAGTCAGTGGCGTGGGTAACTCCAATGGACAAAATCAATATAAGCATTATGACGCTCAAGCTCCTGCTGGATTGTTGTATTACCGATTGGCTCAAACGGATTTCGATGGAACCGAGAAAATGCTCAAAATAATCAGTGTAGTAAATAACAAGGTTTCCAATTCAAGTCAGCAATTCAGACTTCGTTCCAATCCATTTCAAAGCTTCATTTGGATAGAGGTGGTTTCAGCTCAAGCCCAAAAGGCTCAATTGAGATTGTTAGCAAGCACGGGTGAAGAAACCTTTTCTGAATATGTTTTTCTATCCAAAGGACACAATGATTTAAGAGTTGAGATACAAGATGATTTTCCTGCCGGTATATATACTTTGGTATTTAAGTTGGATTCGGGAGAGCTGTTTTTCGCGAAAGCCATTAAACGATGATTTTGTAATTGACAAGTTTTTGCCATTTTACAATTTCACATTCCTGCATTATTTTAAGCATAAATATTGATGTTGTTTTATGGATTTTTGAAATATCGGATAATTATCCTAATTTCACATAAAAGCAATAATC
>JBKCHO010000127.1:0-7001 GCA_046302815.1 Bacteroidota bacterium
CCAATAAATGTACCAACAATCTGTTTTTTTCATCTTTAAAAAAATCGATTATACTGCCAGCGATCTTCTCACCAACCTCGGGTGCCTCTAATAGCTCCTCAAAGGATGCTTGTGATAAATTGTTCATGTTCTTAAAATGTCGAGCCAATTTCTTAGCAACCGTTTCACCCACATATCGGATACCTATGGAGAACAAAACCCTTTCAAAAGGCACAGACTTGGAAGCCTTTATACCTGAAATTATTTTGTCGACACTTTTTTCCCTAAGAGAAATCTTTTTGGATTTCACACCCTCAAAATCGATACTTTTTTCCAACCCAAGCAGCGACTCCTCATTTAATTCATACAAATCTGCTGGACTTTTTACTAACCCTTTTTGATAAAGCAACTCCACCTTCTCTTCACCCAAACTATCAATGTTCATGGCTCGTCTACCGATAAAGTGAATAAGCTTGCCGATAATTTGTGGAGGACATCCAGATTGATTCGGACAATAATGCAGAGCTTCTCCATCTTTCCTAATCAATGCTGTGTGGCATTCGGGACAATGCGTGATATAGCTTATCGGCTTAGCCTCAGGTAATCTCTTATTTAAATCTACGGAGGTTACTTTGGGAATAATCTCCCCACCTTTTTCCACATTAAGAAAATCACCTTCACAAATACCCAGTTTTTCAATTTGATCTGCATTATGTAAGGAAGCCCTTTTCACAGTGGTTCCTGATAATTGTACAGGACTGAGATTGGCAACAGGTGTTATGGCACCGGTTCTTCCCACTTGATAATCTATCGAAAGCAACTTCGTAGAGACATTTTCTGGCTTAAACTTATATGCAATAGCCCATCGCGGTGACTTGGCAGTGAAACCAAGTAATTCCTGTTGTCCGAAATCATTAACCTTTATGACAATTCCATCCGTATCATAACCCAAATTGAATCTGGCTTGATCCCATTCGTTAATATAGTCGATAACACCATTGATGTCCTTTACCTTAACCATATAATCCGATACTTTAAATCCCCAATCCTTGGCCTTACGCAGTGCCTCGTAATGGTTTTTGAATGGAAGATTCTCTCCGTATAAGAAATACAAGAAGCAATCCAAATTCCTGGAAGCAACCACTTTGGAATCTTGCATCTTGATGGTACCAGCGGCAGCATTCCTTGGATTTTTTAGAAGCTTGTCCAATATTTCAATCTCATCATAACCATCTTCTTCGAGTTGTTTTTTTAAATCGATATTTATACGATCAAAGGACGATCTAGGCATGAAAATTTCTCCTCGAATCTCGAATTCATCAGGAAATCCCGTTCCAATCAAATTCAAAGGAATACTACCAATGGTTTTTACATTGGTGGTTATGTCATCGCCTTGAACTCCATCGCCTCGAGTAACAGCTCTTAGCAATCTACCATTCAGGTAAGTAATACCTACAGCAACTCCATCGAATTTCAACTCGCATACATATTCAAAATCATTACCAATTGATTTCCGTATTCTGTCATCGAACTCCCTCACCTCATCTTCAGAGTAAGTATTACTCAAAGAGAGCATTGGATATTTGTGTTGTACTTGCTTAAATTCCTTGGTTACTGCTCCACCTACCCTTTGACTTGGGGAGTCGGGAGATCTCAATTCAGGGAATTGTTTTTCTAATCGAATTAATTCGTCAAGTAGCAGGTCAAAAGCATGGTCGGATATCTCTGGTTGGGCTTTAACATAGTATAAATGATTATGCCGCTCCAACTCTGAAGACAATAAACGCACTCGCTCAGATGCATCCTTAATATCCATATCGAGGAATGGCTTGTCAACTACCACTACCTGTGGTGTTGTCCGATTTTTTACCTCCGGATGAAATCCTATCGAAAATCATGACAGCTTCCTTGGCTGATTCTAGTTCGTTTTCTGGAATGGATTTCCCTTTTTCAAACTTAGATTGCGAAGCTTCTATCATTTCATTCAAGATACCGGAACAATGCGCAGAAAATTCCCTTGCATATCGAATAACTCCAGAAATCATGGAGACGGTAGCTGAAATTCGAAATAGTCGTTTTACTTCGCTCTGGCTCTCTTGGAGCTTAGCACTCATACGACGATAACTCTTCCTTTGGCCAAAACCAATTGCAGCAAAAACAAGGGCTATAAGAGATAAACTGATAATCCAAATTGTATAGTCTTGTTTTTCACTTGCAACCGAATTACCTACAGGTATTTTTTCGCTTGTTTCCTCAACTACAGTATCCTTTTGAATCATTATTTCCTCTGCATTTGCTTTTTCGGAAGCAAAAGACTCATCTTGAGACTGTGAGGTAGTACTTAAGGAATCTTGTAAAAGCTTAATGGTAACAGAATGGAGCAATTGTTCTAATTCCAAATACTTGAAATATACAACACATCCGCTTTTGTAGTGGTCATAAGAAGCAAGCTTATCAGCCATCATCAAATAGGAATCACGCACTTTGCGGATAAAGTTCACATCTGAGCTCATATCCAATGGGAACTTCTCGATGCGTTGCTTAATGACATAAATGTCATCTGCTGTCTTGGACTCTTGTATTAGTTGAATCTGTTTTGAAAGCCTGGTGAAATTATCCTCATTGGCTTGCCCTTTTGCCAAAAATGTAAATAATGCAAGGATGAGAAGCAAAAGGATATGTTTGTTGAATAACTTCATGATTTCAATGGCAATCTTATGATAAAATCGGTACTGCTTTGGAAATCGTTTTCCAATATTAGATCACCTTTGTATTTGTTAACTATAAGGTCATAGCTTTCGTGCAACCCAAGACCGGTATGTCGTTTCCCTTCCCGGTCTGTAAAAAAAGGTTGAAAAATCTGCTTCCTAACATGGTCAGGTACTCCGGTGCCATTATCCTTTACTCTAACCTGAATGTATCTGGGGAGCTTTCTGGATGTAATAGTAACTGAAGGTATATAACCTTTACCCGAGGAAGATTTCTTGTTCCAAACGGATTCGAAAGCATTTTCAAGTATGTTGAACAATACAAACCTAATGTCCTCTGCGTTCAGTTCCGTATCAGGTAGAATTTTCTCAAGATCCCTTCTCATTTCGCAACTGAAATCGGGGTAATGATCCCTCATGCTGTAATAGGCCTGAACACTAACTTCCTCGATCAACCGATTCACATTAGTTTTTCGCATTACACCTACCACTGTCGGCTTTGGAAGATCGGTTACCATCCTCTTCAGAATTTGAGTTCCCGAAATGATTTCTTTGGCAGGTTTGATAAATGGATGGTTTTTATCGTTGACCACCAAAGCAAGGAAAGGCGTTTCTGATGAAGTCAAAGGCAGGACTTGATCAATGTCCGACACCAAATCATTCGCTTTCTTCTCTAATAAAGACTGTTGTCCGATCTTTTCATTCAGGAGAGCAACATGACGGTCTGCTTCAGTAGATTGCGATTTGACTCCGGAAATCCTTTTAAGCAGAAATGACATCCAACCTACACTTACAAAGGCTAAGCATCCCAGGATGATTACCCAAATAAGTCCACCTCCATCCGATTGCTGAGGAACCGATTTTTCGGTTTCAGTTTCTTCAATGGTATTTTCCTCTTCATTTGAATCAATTGACTGAACTGCAGGCTGAGGCTGAGTCTGAGTCGGTGTAGAGGGTTGTTTGTTACTTAAAGCGGATTTAAGACTATCCACTTGTTTTGTATTTTGGTTGACCAAAGCTTCACCTTGGCTTCTCAATACGGATAGAGCTTCCTTGTTTCTATTATCGTTCATAAGAAACTTAACCTTCTCCATCCAATTACCATTGGGATTTGATTTTACGGAATCCAGAATGGTTGGGTTGACAACAGGTGTTGCCTTATTTCTCGATGCTAAAGAATCTGAACTTTGACCCCAAGCGGTAAGCGAACCAGCTAAGTGGAAATAAAATATCAGGCTAACAAAAAAGTATTTGGACATCGATTTCTTTGCCAGTCGCTCTAATTGCTACAAATATAGAAAAAGGGCTTTGAAAATTAGCACATCAAATTGATATACAATAAGAAATAGTGGATTTTGATTGTGATTGAGCCTATTCTTGAATAGCTTTCACAAATCGTTCATTACCAGACATATCCCTTGTCACTACAACATTTTTAAATCCGAACTCATAAAAAATATCCTTTACATTATTCGCGAAAGACTTATTCACTTCCGTGTAACATCTGCCTTTGAAGCCCAAATGGGATTTTGCCAACCTAGCAATGGATCTGTAGAAAATTAATGGATCTTTGTCGTCAACAAATAAGGCATTTTTCGGCTCATAATCCTTTACAGCCGAATCCATCAATGCACTTTCCGAAAATGGAATGTAAGGGGGATTGCTAACAATGATGTCAATTGGTGATGTAATGCTGCGAACATTTGAATTTAGCAAGTCTTCAAGCCTAAAGTCAACTTTGGCACCCAAAATTTTGGCGTTTTTATTAGCAGTTTCCAATGCTCTACTAGAGATGTCGGTTGCCAATACAAATGCGTCCTTGAAAAACAAGGATAAGGAAATAGCTATACACCCAGATCCAGTACACAAATCCAATATTTTTGAGGGCCTTACTCCTGTTTCGGCTATAATCATCCGAACCAATTCTTCCGTTTCAGGCCTAGGTATGAGTACGCTTTCATTGACTTCGAAAACATGATCCATAAAAACTTCTATGCCCGTAACATATTGAATCGGATAATTTAATGAGAGTTTTAGAAGGTCTTTTTCAAACTTATTGTTGTCGATCAAATCATGAACTCGACCCATTCGATTTAAAATCAGATAATCATCAATGTATCTTTTTGCAATAGCTTTGGCCTCATTAGAGCCGACCAAAGGGTGAAGCTTTTCGAAAATTCTTCCTAGTAATTCTTCAAAATTCATTCTGTAAAGGTAATTAACCTAAATTTGTTGGATGCTTGATTTATCCCAACATGTGATTTTTATGAGGCGATGTTTTTCGCTTGCCTCCATGGGCTTAGAAAAGGTGGCTCCTAACCCAATGGTTGGATGTATCATTGTTAAAAATGACAAAATCATAGCAGAAGGATATCACAGATTATATGGAGGAGTGCATGCTGAAATTGATGCCCTGGCAAATGGTGCAGATCAAGATTTGATAAAAGGTTCTACTCTATATGTCAATCTGGAACCTTGCAATCATTTTGGAAAAACACCTCCTTGCACCAATGCTTTGATTAAAGCTGGAGTAAGCCGAGTGGTGATATCAAACAAGGACCCAAATCCTATGGTAGCAGGGAGGGGAATTCATTTTCTCCGGACAAACGGTGTACAGGTCGTAGAAGATATATTGGCAGATGAAGGCGCCGAATTAAACCGCAGGTTCTTTACTTTCCACCAAAAAAAGCGACCTTATGTGTTGCTTAAATGGGCTCAATCATCTGACGGATTTATCTCTCCTCTGAATAAAAAACAAACAAGTCCACATTGGATTTCAAATGAAATATCAAGGAATTTAGTGCATAAATGGCGTGGCGAAGAGCAATCCATTTTAGTTGGACGCAATACCGTACTGATGGATGACCCCGCTTTAACTTGTCGAATCGCTGGGGGTAAAAATCCTATTCGAATCATACTTGATTCTAAGCTCAAATTATCTACGGCTCACAAGGTATTTAAAGAACCTGGCGAAACAGTTATAATTAACACCATGAAAGACGCAGTGCAAGGTCGTTTACGATATGTAAAAATCAGGAGCAGTACTGCAAAATATGTATTATCCAAATTATATGAATTGAATATCTTGTCGGTACTTGTGGAAGGGGGTGCGGAAACTTTACAACAATTTATTAATGAGAATTTGTGGGACGAGTGTCGAATTTTTACCGGATCTGAGCTGATGAGGCAGGGTGTTGCTTCTCCCACATTTAAGCAACAAACAAGTGAATCGATAGAGTTTGGCTCAGACTTACTTCAGGTTTTCAGGAATACAACTTCTGCTTGAATATGCTCATCGACCTTATATTAAGCATTATTTCATCTGCTTGCCTTTTCATTATATTGAAGAAATTCAGCGATTGGAAGGTGGTTACCGTACACGGAATCCTAGTTAACTATTTCGTGGCTTCTCTCCTCTCCTATTCCTTTTCTGATATGTCCTTTCAAGAATCAAGACTACACTTTTTTGAAATTTGGCCCTATCCAATCGGGATCGGATTACTTTTTATTTTGGTGTTTGTATTAACAGGCAAGACTGCCCAAGTGTGTGGAATAGCAGCCTCATCAATAGCTTCGAAGATGTCTATGGTTATACCTATTGGCTTGGGCATAATTCTGTATAATGAGTCATTCGGATTACAGAAGGCACTTGGAGTAGCATTAGCTTTACCGGCTGTAATATTAGCTGGGAGCCAAAATAACAATGTTAATACCAGTGGATTTCGATCTGGTCTGATTTGGCTACCCATTTTACTTTTTCTGGGTGCCGGACTTGTTGATACATCCATTAAGTTTGCTCAACATGCTTTAATGGATGATAAGAACAACTATCTAATCATAAGCTTGATTTTTGCTTCAGCTGGATCTTTTGGACTAATTAAACTAGCTTATGACCTGTTCTCGGGTGGAGAGCGATTCTCAATAAGAAGTCTTCTAGGTGGAATCCTTCTAGGCTTAGTAAATTTTATGTCCCTATATTTTTTGGTTAGATGCCTTGATAGACCAGGTGTAGAAAGTAGCTTTGTTTTCGCTGTTGTCAATGTTGGAGTTGTAATGGCCTCATTTTTGGCAGGAGTTTTACTTTTCAAGGAAAAACCTGATTTTAAAAAGACTGCTGGATTGCTTCTTGCCCTAGCTGCAATTGTTGTACTGACCGTATGATGTTACAATATGCTCTTTTTGAATGAATATAGAACGATTGACAGCGTTGCAAACGGTGAGTTCCGAGACAAAGGCTCCTTGTTTTTAGGATGGGCTATTCCTGTAAAAAGTGAATTGGAGATTAAAAAGCAAATCGATACCATCCGTAAGGAT
>JBKCHO010000128.1:0-6818 GCA_046302815.1 Bacteroidota bacterium
GGACTGATAGTAATTCTTGGCGATTTGCTTCAATTGGCGGTTATAATAGGTTACATGTTCTATGTGGATGTGGAACTGACTTTGATTAGTCTAAGTACCATTCCTGTATTGGCCGTAGCAACCAATATTTTCAAAAATAGCGTTAAGAAATCGTTCTCCGAAGTTCGAACACAGGTGGCCGCATTGAACACCTTTGTAAATGAGCATTTGAGTGGAATCCGGGTTGTACAAATGTTCAATAGAGAGAAGATAGAGATGGGTCGCTTCGATAAGATCAATGCGATGCATAGGGATGCCAATATAAAATCGGTTTGGTATTACAGCATTTTTTTTCCGGTAGTCGAAATCCTATCTGCAATTTCCATAGGATTGTTGGTATGGTGGGGTGCGTCCGATGTTATTAAGGACGAACTAACCTTTGGTACCTTGGTAGCTTTCATCATGTACATCAACATGCTGTTTCGACCCATCCGGGAACTAGCCGATAAATTCAATACGCTTCAAATGGGGGTGGTAAGCTCCGAACGCATCCTGAAATTAATGGATGAAACCACTTTGGAAACCGATCGCGATCTTATTGAAAATTCATCGAATAGAATTTCAAATGGGATAGTTGAATTCAAAAATGTTTGGTTTGCCTATAAGGATAAAGAATGGGTTTTGAAGGATGTTAGTTTCAAAATCCATAACGGAGAGCGCTTGGCCATTGTTGGGGCAACCGGTTCCGGCAAAACCACTATCATAAGTCTTATCAATAGATTTTATGAAATTCAAAAGGGAGCTATTTTGATTGACGGAGTCGACATCCGCGAAATCCCACTCCCTGTATTGCGGTCTTCAATCGGTGTGGTTTTACAAGATGTGTTTTTATTCTCAGATAGCATTCTAAATAATGTTAGGATGGGTAACTCCGAAATTGATGTTAACAAAGTGAAGGAGGGTGCGAGCATCATTGGGATGGATCGCTTTTTGGAAAAACTTCCTGGAGGCTTGGATTACAGGGTGGGAGAGCGAGGTACTTTGTTGTCTATGGGTCAACGGCAATTGATTTCCTTCTTGAGAGCATGGGCTCATAATCCCGCTATTCTCGTTCTGGATGAGGCCACTTCATCCATAGATGCGGAGAGTGAGCTTTTAATCATCAAGGCCACAGAAACACTCACCACAAATCGAACATCCATAGTGGTTGCTCATAGACTGGCGACCATAAAGCACGCCAATCGGATTTTAGTTATGGATAAAGGTGTTGTGGTTGAAGAAGGAACACATGCCAGCTTACTGCAAGAATCAGGTCTGTATCACAAATTATACATGACCCAGTTCATTCAGCAGGAAACTATTTCATAATAGCTTTTAATGATGTAATTTTCGTTGGGATTTGATAAATCCCACCTAAATCATAATTAGTTGTTTTTCAATTAGAATCATCATGTTTTTTAGTCGTAGATGGATTGTTGTTGTTTCCTTGTCGCTGGTAACCGTGGCTTCTTTTACTTTTTTTCAGCTTAAATCATCTCCAAGCCATAAGTTGGAAACACTTTTGGATTCAAGGCAACTGGAACAAGTTCGTGCCGAACTGAAACAGACTGAATTTTCTGATTCCAATTTCTATCGAAGCTTTGTTTACAGATTGGAAATTTTGGACTCCATGGGCGATGTTGCTCTTGCTTTGGATCAATTGACCAAAATGGCTCAAACTGTTTCAGATAGTGCCTTCGTTAAGGATTTGTTTTTCGATCATTGGCTTGATTTAAAGAATAGGATGAATTCGGGGAATTCAAGTACATGGACTACTTCATTACAAAACCTCATTCAGGTAAAATTGCCACATTCGATTAAGGATAGTTTGGCAATATTTTTAAAAGCCAAGGCAATCAGGGATCAAACCGTAGCTGATTGGAACAATTGTATCATCATCTATGGACAAGAGGTCAATAGTCAGGATGATTTTATTTCTCAAAGGAGAAAAATATTTTTAGACACGCTCATGTTGGCTAAGAATAATATTGCAATCGATTCAATTCTAAAAATGAACCCGTGTTATATTCCTATTCTAACCAAAATGGATAGGGTACATAATAAAGCCTTCCGGTACGACGAGTTATTCAATCCGGATTTTAATTTGGAAAATCCACTCGCCGGAAGGTATATAGTAGGCGATTTCAATTCGGTAGATGCAAGCGGAAACTGTAGAGGTAGTTATGATATATTTCCCATTGATGCCACTCTACCGGAGTTCAAACCCCTTTTCAGTCAGGCCCATAAAAATGGATTTGATCCCTATGATCCGAAAGCGGTTCGCAACTGGTTTGACACCTTGGGTAGCGAGGAACGGCAAAAGTTTTATGAGCCCTATTGGCTTTGGCAAAATTATTTGTCAAAAGTCCACAAATACAAAACGGAACCTTTGAATAGGGAACCGGAAATTGAAATCAAGGGTCGAAAGTACTGCATTGGACAACGGATGTGTTTGTGTGAAGTACAAAACGACACCATTTTGATGGTGGCACAATTTGTTACTTCCTCAAGAAATGTCAATTATCCACACTCCGCTTTGAAGGATTTCGATGATCAGCCTAGATATTATGCTCCAAAGTGCCTGATTACCTCCCGTTATTGGGATTCAGCAGTGCCTTATGATTCATTGGATTTGAAGCGTGACAAAATGATGGGTTTTGCCAGTCGCCATGTCATCAAATACAATGGCAAGGTGGATCTTCCTAATTTCCTGCATATGAACCCTTCCGATGAGTTTAGAGGCGCTAGAAGATATGTGAATGGTATACACGAATTTGCTGTCGGTGGGAGCGGACCTGCCAAATATATGGGCACTCCAATAAGTCTGGGTTGTGTCCGCCTTCACGACTATCCCTCCAAATTCGTTCGATGGTGGGTTCCAAAGAACGCCCGATTCTTTATTGCTTATGAATACAAGCGATATATACAGCGCAAGTGATGTTTTTTTAGTCGGATTAGTTCTCCTATATTCGTGTCCAAACTAAAAGCGTCATGGGAGTTATCAAAGAATTCAAAGAATTTGCCATCCGAGGAAACCTGGTCGATTTGGCAGTGGCCTTTGTTATGGGTGGTGCATTCGGCAAGATCGTTTCCTCTTTTGTAGATGGCATGGTTATGCCGTTAGTTGGTATGATTACAGGTGGGGTAGACTTCAGCGATAAGAAACTGGTCCTACAAAAAGCAGGAGAGGGCGTTACCGAGGTAGCCGTCCAATATGGACAGTTTGTTACATCCGTAATAGATTTATTGATTGTATCCATGGCCGTATTCCTAATTGTGAAAGCAATTAACCGTCTGAAAAGAGAACAAAAGGCTTCTACACCACCCGCTGTTCCTGTTGTTTCAAATGAGGAAAAACTCCTCACAGAAATCAGAGATTTACTACGAAAAAACCAATCTTAATAAACTTTTATAACAAATATCCTTATGAAAAGCATCGCATTGGCTTTCTTGTGCCTCATCTGTTTTGGCACCTTCTCTTGGTCTCAAACAGCAATGTTGGAATCCGTCAAGCGGGACACGACTTCTGATCGGACAAAAGCCTGGAAGCGTTCTGGCTTGGTTGGTGTGAATTTTACACAGGTTAGTTTGAGCAATTGGGCGGCCGGTGGATCCAACTCCATTTCAGGATTGGCTCTCTTCAAATATGCGGCTAACTATAAAGACGAGTTGAATTCATGGGATACTCAAATTGATTTGGGTTACGGGATCAGTCAAGAAGGCGATCAAAGTGCCATCAAATCTGAGGATAAGCTTGATATTTCTACCAAATATGGTCGCTTTGCGTTCAAAAATTGGTATTATTCTGCCTTAGGGGCATTTAGAAGCCAATTTGCCAAAGGATATAATTATCCGAATGATTCGGTTGTAATTTCAAAGTTCCTTGCCCCTGGTTATTTTACACTGGCCCTAGGTTTGGATTATCGACCATCCGAAGCGTTTACCTTCTTGGCCTCCCCATTAGCTGGAAGGATTATCGTGGTACAAGATGATTCGCTCATCAAAGCCGGTGCATTCGGGGTTGAGCCTGGCAGCACCACCAAAACTGAATTTGGTGCTATGATCAGAGCCATGTTAAAGAAGGATATCATCAAAAATGTAACCCTATCCACCAAACTAGAGCTTTATAGTGATTATATGGAGAATGCGGCCAATGTGGATGTGAATTGGGAGCTGATGCTCAACATGAAAGTCAATGAGTTTATGTCAGCCAACATCTCCACACACCTTATTTATGATGACGACACCATGATCGGATACGATTCTGATGATGATGGTATTTTGGATGGATACGGTCCTAGAACCCAATTCAAAGAAGTAATCGGAATTGGATTGTCATATCGTTTTTGATAGAGCAGATTAACTTTTAGGCTCTCCCAGCTGTTTGAAAATTAAATGTCAGTAGGACCAGCCTCTTTAACTTGCCTATTCTTGTGCATTCTTGCTTCTTGTGGCATGGGTGGACCCGATGCTAGGGAAAGGCATTCGACTACTGCTAATTCAAACCACATGGACACCACCAAGCTTGATACCATCACCTTTGGAAGCGGTTGCTTCTGGTGTACTGAAGCCGTTTTCCAATCACTCGAAGGCGTATATTCGGCCGTCTCGGGCTACATGGGAGGTCAAACCGACAATCCAACCTACAAGGAGGTATGTAGCGGAACAACAGGACATGCCGAGGTGGTTCAGGTAACTTATGACCCAGCTGTTATAACCTATGAAGAGTTGCTTGAGGCGTTTTGGTCATCTCACGATCCAACTACGCTGAACAGACAAGGAAACGATGTCGGAACCCAATATCGTTCTGTTATCTTTTATCACAGTCAGGAACAAAGAGATGCGGCTGTTGCCATAAAGGCAGACTTGATCTCAAGACGGGTGTTTGATCGAGTCATAGTAACAGAAATATCTCCCGCTGCAATATTTTACCCTGCGGAAAACTATCATCAGGAATACTACGAACTGAATGGTAGCGAACCTTATTGCCAATTTGTTATCAGACCCAAACTCGAAAAATTCAAAAAAGCCTTTTCAGACAAACTGAAAAAGTAGTTGGATTTATTTATTCGTCGCCAGCCTGATCTTCCTGGTCGCTTTTTATATCGGCATCGTTAATCATTGCAGCAATCTTGTCTGCATCCAAATTTTGGTTTTTTTCGATGATATCGGAATAGATACCAGCGAGATTTCTTGCAGTCAACGGGCCGTTTTTAAAGTTCTTTTCAAGCGACTTGATTACAGCTTTTTTCAAATCTTCGTTCATGATCCTGACGAGGTTTTGGTTTTGAGTCAGCTAAATTACCAAAACCAATTCAATCGCATGAGATTCTCCAATCAATTTATTGACATTGTTGCTCAATGCAATATGGCCTCTACTTTTTCTGCAGTCAATGGTTTCGATATGAAATTGGCTACAATATCAAACTGCTTGGATCGTGTAATATCAGCAGGATCCATTGACGAACTGAGTATGTAGATTTTTGATCCACAAATCTTGTCGATGTTCAATTTGATGAAATTCTCAAGGAATTGCCAACCATTCATTTCTGGCATGTTTATATCCAGAAAGATCACATCCGGACATTCGGGATCCTTATGTGAGGTGGATTCCTTCAGATGTTCGAGCGCTATTTCAGGATTATTGAAGGAAACCACATCCGTGGAAGGATAGTGGTCGGTAATGAAGTTCTCCGTGATGAAGTTGTGGATGTCGTCGTCGTCTACTAGCAAGATTCTGTTTTCCTTAGTCATGATATAGCTGAATTGTGAATTTTGTTCCTTTATTGATTATACTTTGAACTGAAATTTTTCCGTTCATGGCTTCTACTTGCGACTTTACTAAATGCAAGCCAATTCCTGTTCCCTCCACATGACGATGGTATCGCTTGTAAAGTCCGAAGATTTGCTCACCGAACTTATCCATGTCCATACCCATACCATTATCTTCGAACTCAATCGTAATGCCACGATCTGAATTAAAGGTTCGAATGACTATTTCGCATTCCCGTTCAGGAGCACGATACTTGATGGCATTGGAGATGAGGTTTGTGAAGATGCTGGTGATGTATGATTTGATGGTCAGAAGTCTGGTAACCTTCATGTCCAAATCGATACGGGGTCTGACTTCGATGAATTCTTTTTCCAAAGTCTTCAGCACCTGATAAATGATGTCGTCTAGACTGACTTCTTCTTTTTCCTTTGACAGCTCCTTACGGATGGCAAGGATCTTATTCAAGTCCTTGAGTATAGAATCGATATTAAATGCCGAAGATTCGATGTTTCGGATGACTTTCACATTCCTTTCATCCAATAAGTTATTTGTATTGAAAAGTCTCGATAAACCCAGCAAATTCGCAATAGGTGCCCTAAGGTTGTGAGATACGATGTAGGAGTACTGTTGTAACTGGGCATTGTTTTGAACCAGTTCCCTGTTCAATCTCCTAAGTTTCTGGTCATCTATTACCTTGCTCAGACGAACCGATGTAGCCTCAAGCATTTTTTTGATGATACCTTGGTTGCCTTCAGAGAAGAGACCTGTGAATCCGGTCTCAAATCTGACTACCCCCCAGTTCTTGCCACTTACCATCAAAGGAACAGCTAGATCTGATTTTTCCATTCCTTCATCGACACCGGTTTTAATAATCATGGTGCAAGCCGACATGGCCTGTTGTACGATATCTGTTTTTGTAGATGGGACAAGAGTGTTCTCGTTCCAAACAGGGAGGCGGAATGTTTCACCAACACCTTCAATTTTTTGCAACTCATTTCCATGATCATCAGTTTGGAATACGGAGATA
>JBKCHO010000129.1:0-2825 GCA_046302815.1 Bacteroidota bacterium
AAGGCAATGTGTCTTCAAAGCTTTGGTTTAACACCAAATTTTGAGCATATGTTCTGTTTGTACCTAAATTCAAAAGTGCAAATAGCACAAGCATCATTTTGCGATTGAAAGACATAACTGATAAATCTAACCTGTTATTAATCAGTTAACTTTCACAATTCTTTGTGAATCTATGAGCTCATGGTGCTTAAATGCTTTCAGAGTATATATTCCCTGCATAAGATTTTCCAAAGAGAATCTTAAAATATTTCCCGTACTATTATATTTATATTTACCAACAGTTCTTCCATAGACATCCTCGATCAACACCATTAGGTTTTCATAATCAGAAAGAATTAACCGGTAGCTTAATAAACCAGAAGTAGGATTGGGGTAAACTTTCCCTGTAATATTATTTCGGATTGATTGGGATTGTTGTTGCGAGAATCGGCCATTTTCCATAATAAAATCATCGATATCCAGATCAAGCATCACTCTTGCTGTGTAAACGGATGGCCCGCCACTTATAGGATTCTCTAGTGCAATATTTAATAGCGCTTCATATTGAGCGGTGGTAAATTCGTCAATGCCTCGTGACCAGGTAGCAAGGTAAATTTCGTAAACCATACGCTCATTTTCTTCAAAATGGTTCCGGGGCTGTATAACACTCACCAAGGTTTTTGCTTCAGTAGTATCTGATGGAATTAAGTTTTGAACTAAATTCAGTTGCCCCATGCTGGTTTGGAGCGTACTGTCATAGAATGCTTGTAATGGCTGATCGAATAAAGTATTCATGTTCACCCAAACACTGTCTTGTTGAATTTCAAGAAACACTTCCTTTTTCAGTACATAAATTTCCTCATCGGTAAGCAAAGCATAATCACCATCCTCGGTTACAATACGATACATTTCCTCTTGTCGGCAATTTGGACACGGGTTAGTGCAATCGTTAGTTGAAGGAGCATATGGGAAATTTATTGTAGCAGTTGGAAACACAAAGTTTAAATCCGGTGTCCATGGTAGATTTACGCTTTGAGCGTACCAATTTGGGTTTGGAGGTATAGTTCCAAGACTTTGTATGTCCCATAATCTTCCTGAAAATATATTCCATTTATTATCCTGTGAATTACCATTGTTGCCCTGATCACCAATGTTGCTACCTTCCAGACTCACGCCAATCCGGTTATGATAAAGGTCGTTGCAGGTAACAATGTTGGTTGTAGCGTTGAAATAACGTGATGCGCATTTGCGCCGGTGGCGGATGATGTGGACGAATTTCATTTGCACTATAAATTTTGATTTTAATAGCAATTTCAAAAGAAGATAAATGCCGCCATTGGCACAATATGCGCTGTTATAAGCTGTGCGGCTCCATACCGTTAAAGTTTAATGAATTTACTGAACCACAGTCTTCCATTTCGTGACAGTGTTATTGCATGAAGTCCAGCAGCATATTCATTGAAATTAATTTCATCTCCGATTTTGTGCATTTTATCCTCAAGTACCAATTTACCATTTGAATTGAATATTTTTATTTCTAAAAACAGGTCAGCATTAGTTATAATGGAGCTATTAATTTTAAAATGGTCCGTCACCGGATTGGGAAATATTTCTATGCGTGGTTCAAAATACAATTCAGAGTGTATTGATGTTAATGTGTCACACGGACTGCCTGTTAAAGATCCAAGGTCATAATTGGGCATGTTTGGCAAGCCCAAATAACTTCGTGCACCTCCAATAAGTTGAAAATAAGGTAAAACATTGCATGCAGATCCAACACTGTCAGGTTTATCTATAACAGTCAAATGTGTATTCAATGAGTCGGTAATTGTACTTGGATACCCGCATGGCATCGCATTGGCGATATAAATTTTACCATTTGGTCCTAACTGATGCTGACCCATACAAACATTGCCATTTGGATCAGCGTAAACCAATTGCTTTGTCTGAATTGGATTTGCAGAATTCAGATTAATTTGCCATAGACTATCTAATGTTGAATAATACAAAATGTTTTCTGGTGAAATAGAGGCACCATAATATCGATCGAAACCAGGTAATGGGAAATCGCTCATATTGATGTAATTTGTTAAATTACCACTACACCTGTTAAAATCAAACACTTCCAACAGTCCCGAATAATCAACAACTACAATTTTATTCCCTGATGGATTTATAGTCATTTGTCCCCATCCCAAACCAGCAAGGACTGACCCAATATTTTGAGATAATGTTAAGCTGATAGAATCATTTTGTATCAAATTAATAACAAATTGGTCAGAATTATTTAAATGGTTTATAATCCACCAATCTCTTCCATTGCCATGTTTGACAGCAATCATTTTTTCACTGTAAGCTACAGTGCTGTCAATAACTTTATTCTTGTTTGATACTAGCCCAGTTCCGTTATTTAAATCAACGTCGGCCGAATAAAGTGAAAGACCTGTAGAAATATTGGGAATGAAACCAATTGAAATTAGGAAATACATGTTTGTGTCTGTTGGAAATGGAAGAATAATTAATCCTTGAGTTACACTAGCTGCAGAAATTATTGAATCTCCATTTAATAACATCTGATTCAAATTATTATAAACACTAGCGAAATGGATGCCGTTACCTCCTATTGACCCTGAATAGAATAACAAATTACCGTTTGGATCTGAAATGCTGGCTGACGCCTCCTGTGATTGGATGACAGTGGTAAAAGGCAAAACACCCGATGTCGTAAATATTATTCCGGCAGAATCACCAAAGCACCATGTAGCATTCCGACTCTGACCCGACGCCCCGTGTGAGATTATGATCATTACTAATAAGACAATGTATAGTCTGCTCATGAATTTAAC
>JBKCHO010000130.1:0-7474 GCA_046302815.1 Bacteroidota bacterium
CCTAGTGATTTGGCGATGGCTATCATCTTCGGGTTGAAGTCACCAATCCATTGTAATTCCATGAACTCATATTTTTTTAAGGAAATGATTTTTTGAGCTCCGGCCCAAATCATGAAACCATCAACTCCTTTGCCTTGAAACTCGGGCACTACACCGAAAACGATTCCATAAAATTTCCTGCAAGCACCTGTGTTTTTCAACCATAGGAACTTGAATTTTTGCCATAAGCCAAATCGGCCGTGCATATATTTAAAAAACTGGTTCAATTCAGGAAGGTTTAGCCAGGCAGCAATGGGCTCACCTTTGTGGTAAACGAACCAAACCAACTCCTCCTCCAAAACGGGTTTCATTTTTTTAAACATGGCCAGTGTTTGTTCCACACCTAAGGTTTTTCCACCACCGTGCTTGGCCCAAGCCTTATTATATATCGTGGTGAAGTCAGCGGCATACTTAGCTAAATTGTTTTTTCTGATGTGATCCGCTATGTAATCTCCCTCCGAAAGCAAACGGTCATAAGCCTCTTTGAACTTGGGGTCCAACTCATCATTTGGGTTCAAGGAAAAGCAATATTGCTCATAGTAGGTTTGGAATCCATACCCCTCGAAAAGTCTCTTATAATAAGGAGGATTATAGTTCATGCAATAAACAGGTTCATAGAAACCTTCCACAAGCAGTCCCCACCAACGATCCCTCTCCCCGAAATTGATCGGACCGTCCATAGCTTGCATACCTTTTTCCTTCAACCAATCTTTACACCAATCAAACATGAAATTGGCGGCATGTTGGTCATCAATGCACTCAAAGAACCCAATACCTCCGGTAGGTTGATCGTTTTTATCTGAGGTTTTCTTATTGACAAAAGCGGCGATACGACCAATGGTTCTGTCTTTGTCATCAACCAAAATCCAACGGATGGCCTCACCATGTCTGAAAGTCTTGTTCGATTTGATATCAAAGACCTGTTCAATATCCTTGTTTAGTGGCCTGATCCATTCCGGATCATCCTTGTAAATCGACAAAGGCAACTCCAAAAACCTGTTGACCTTTTCGGGCGTATCCACTTCGAGCATCCTCATGGTCGCGAAAGTATCATATTTTGTTAAATTTGTAAGACTCACTTCTATGGCAACCATTGGAACTGGAAAAACAGTAATAGTCACAGGAGGTACTTCCGGCATCGGTCGTGCCTTGGCTCACCGCTTTGCATTGGCTGGTTACTATGTAGTTGTTAGCGGGCGCGACACCGACCGTCTATCGGCTGTTTCTTCCGAACTGGATCGTATAGGAGTTTCTAACCTTTGCATTCAATCGGATGTCTCCAATGAAAAGGATTGCGCCGAATTGGTCAACGCCACCGTCGAAAAATTCGGTCGTGTCGATGTGCTGATCAATAATGCAGGTATTTCAATGAGGGCTTTGTTCAATGACATGGAGCTCTCCGTTATCCAAAAGGTCATGGACATCAACTTTTGGGGTACGGTATTTTGTACTAAACATGCTTTACCATATTTGCTTGCATCCAAAGGTTCAGTGGTAGGTGTGTCATCCATTGCCGGTAAAAACGGGTTGCCGGGTCGAACAGGCTATTCTGCATCCAAGTTCGCCATGGAGGGTTTTCTCCAAGCTCTTCGGACCGAAAACATTCAAAAAGGGTTGCATGTGCTTGTCGCTTGTCCGGGTTTTACCGAATCTGCAATTAGAACCACTGCCTTGGGTGCCGACGGTAAGCCCCAAAGCGAATCTCCCCGAGATGAGAAAAAGATGATGAGTGCAGAGCAAGTGGCAGACGCTATTTTCAAGGCTGTACTTTCCAGAAAACGAGATCTGGTTTTAACCAATCAAGGAAGGTTTGCGGTCTGGCTTGGTCGCCTGTTTCCCTCATGGTCCGACAAAATGATCTTCAAGCATATGTCAGCTGAACCTGGATCCCCATTTTAAGTTTGTATCTTTATTCATATTAGTTAACCACATTTCCCAATGAAAAAAACAATTAATAGCTCAATTACCCTTCTGTTTATTCTACTAGTCATTTCTTGTGGTCCTTCCATAGAGGAAAAAAGACAAGAAATTACGAACCTCGAAACAGAAATGAAAAGCAAGGAAATGGCTTTTGCCGATACTGTATTAACCACCAAGGCGGTTTCTTCATACCTTGACTTTGTTACCATGCATCCCTCAGACTCGCTCAGTCCGGTATATCTTTTCAAAGCAGGCAATATATCCGCCCAGAAGGGTGATGTTAGAAAAGCAACAGAGATTTTTGAGAAGTTAGTAAACGAGTATCCCGAACATAAGGATGCACCTATGGCTCTGTTCCTGCAAGGTTTCATACATGAGACTATGTCCTCTGATTTCAAGGCTGCCAAAGTAAGTTACGAACGCTTCTTGAAAATGTTTCCTAAGCATGAGCGAGCATCTGATGTCAGGTTTTCTCTTGATAACCTGGGCAAATCTCCAGAGGAATTGTTAAACCAGATGAATATTCAGGATAGTTTATCCTCCTAGATTAAGCCATTTCCATTTTAAGTCATGGAGCCTAAGAAATTATCCAGAAAAGAAAAGCAAAAAATACAGCGGGAAACCGGACCTAAGATCAATTCGGCGACGCTTTCAGTAAACAAACCGCTGTGGTGGCCCGGATTATTAGTAGCCGCGCTTGGTTTTTTGTTGTATGCAAACACATTGGGTCATCAATATGTATTGGATGATTACTCATTAATCCTTGAAAACCGAATCACTCAGAAGGGATTAGACGGCATTCCAGAGATTTTTTCGAACTCCTACAGGTATGGTTACTACATGGCTAGTGATGGACTTTACCGTCCGATCACAAGGATGATGTTTGCATTCGAGTGGGAGTGGGGTGGAGGAAAGCCTGCCTTGGGCCATTGGATGAATGTATTGCTATATGCCCTTACTGGTTGGATGCTATTCAGATTCCTTTTTAAATGGACTTACGGTAATTTTTTGTTGGCATTTGCATCTTCCCTTATTTTCATTGCGCACCCCATCCACACCGAGGTGGTAGCCAATATTAAAAGCAGAGACGAGATTCTGGCATTTTTATTTTGCTTGTGGTCATTGGATTTGTATTTGGGCGGCTTAAGGAAGCATACCTTATGGAGGTCGGCGTCATGTGGATTGTTATTGTTTTTGGCACTAGGTTCTAAAGAATCCGCAATCACATTTCTGGCTATTTTCCCCTTGGCAGGATGGTTTTTTTCGAAGGGATCAACTGGCTCAGACCTAATCAAAGGCTTGGCGATGCCAATCATGGCATCGATACTTTTTCTTTTAATCAGAGCGAATGTGCTCGGTGGAATAAATACATTGGGTACTCCTAGTGTGGCCGATAATTTGCTGATGGCCACTAGCGACGGACTTGAAAGGTTTGCAACCGCTGTTTCCATTATGGGATTGTATTTGCAAAAGTTGGTAGTTCCTCACCCTTTGGTTTTTGATTATTCCTTCAACCAAATTCCCATTGTAAGTCTTACTTCTATTTCCTTTTTATTCTCATTTTTGGTTTATCTGGCATTGTTTGCCTATGCCATATTCGCCATAAAAAAAAGGTGTCTCTTTTCGTTTTCTATTTTGTTTTTCCTAGTTTCTATGTCAATATCCTCAAATATTTTCATGAAAACTGGATCCTCGTTTGGAGAACGGTTTCTTTATGCCCCCTCACTGTCTATTGCCGTGGCTTTGGGTTTTGCATTGGTTAAGGTTTTTAATAAATCAAATGAAAATGCCCCCTCATCAGGTTTGGCACTTAAGCCCATGCTTGTCTTGATGCCCATCTTGTTGTTATTCTCCATAAAAACTGTGGCACGAAACCCCGTTTGGAAAGATAATTTTACTCTATACTCCAATGATGTAAAACTTTCCCCTAATAGTACCAGAACACAATATTACATGGGGAATTATCTGGTAAAAAAGGAGGCTTGGCAAGGCAAGACGCAGTCCGAAAAGGTAAAAACACTAAGGGAGGCCATAGCATATTTGAAGCGATCAGTTACTATCTACGATAAGTTCTCCGACGCACATCTTCAAATGGGTGTGGCCTATTATAATTTAGGTTTAAATGATAGCGCCTTGGTTTGTTATGAAAAAGCATTGGCGATTGCTCCAAGGAACCATACGATTATGAACAACATTGGCACGATATATTTCATCAAAAATGAATTCAACAAGGCATTGCCTCTTTTTCAAAAAGCCGTGGAAATCGACCCCAATTATGCCGATGGTCAGTCCAATTTGGGAAGTACTTATGGTGTATTACAGCAATACGACAAGGCCTTAACCCATTTGCTTAAGGCTGCATCATTGGATCCAAGCAATGCTCAAATTCAGAATTCTTTAGGTACCACCTACAAGTTCAAGGGAGATGAGAAAAATGCCTCAATTCATTTTGAGCAGGCTTATAGGTTGAACCCGGCATTGAAACAAGGTTCTTGATTAGGACAATAGTTTCAACAGCAACCTCTCCAGGTCTTCAGGACTGATATCGGCATTCAGTTCGCCGTCAGCTGCTAACGAAATTCTTCCTGTTTCTTCCGATACAACGATAGCCAAAGCATCTGTTTGCTCTGATATTCCCAAGGCGGCACGGTGTCTCATACCATATTGAGCTGGAAGATCTGCATTATCCGTAACTGGAAGAACGCATCGTGCCGCTTTGATCCTATTACCAGTGATGATGATAGCACCATCATGCATAGGGCTGTTTTTGAAAAAAATACTTTCAATAAGCCGTTTTGATACTTCTGCCTCCATCAGGTCTCCGGTAGTGGCGTAAAATTTCAGATCGGTATTTCTAGATATAACTATCAATGCACCGGTTTTGGTTTTGGCCATATTGGCACATGCTCTGACAATCGGGTTGATATTTGTCCCATCATCCTTGCCAGCCTGCATATTCCAATTTTTCAATTTACTAGCGAACTTACTGTTGGCCAAAAAACTATTGGTACCAAGCATTACTAAGAAACGACGGACTTCCTGCTGAAAAACGATGATTAAAGCAATGACTCCGACTCCAATGAACTGACCAAGAACAGCTCCAATCAGTTGCATCTCCAATACATTTACACATAGCCACCAAATAAAATAAATGGAAAGAAGTCCAACCACTATATTCATGGCTACGCCGCCTTTCAAAAGGTCGTAGAGCTTGTAAATCAAAAAAGCTACCAATAAGATATCAATCAGGTCCAACAACCTGACATCCAAAAAACCTATTCTGAAAAGATCCACAGGGTAAAATTAATGAATTGTTTCTTTTTTAACCATTTGTATGTTAACACAATCCGACAGTTCCATCAGTATGGTATTTCAATATGCTCATATCTACCAATTGTGACATGGCATCTGTTAAAATTTCATTTTGAACAGTTGGAAAAAAATCCATCAAGGCTTGAGGATCCCTAGGACCGTTTCGAAGTATATCGATAATCTTGGTTTTTATACTTTCCATGTTTGTATGGCTGGGAGTATTCCCCCTCATACAGATGTCGCACCGACCACAATTGGATTCAACAATTTCTCCAAAATAGGAAACGAGCAAAGAGCTTCTACATCTGGAGTTGTTGGTAACATATCCCATCATAGCATCAACTCTTTTTTCGAACCGCAACTTTCTTTCCTTGTACGACTTGATATTTATATTCAAATATTCAGGTGCTTCCCGTGGAATACAAAACACCATTTGAGGTGCATCTTTTCTAGGGGAGTATTTCAACAAGCCCTCTTTGGCCATAAATTCCAACATCCTAACCACTTCTTGGTACATGATCGTAGTCCGATCGGCAAGGTCGGATTCACTGATTTTGACGAAGTCCTCGAATGCACCCTCGGCCGATCTCAAAATGGCCTTAAGTAGTTTGTCGTAAATTGGGTTGGCCACTTGAAATCGGTATAATTCAGTAGGGCTCACACAGAAGTGTATCTTCGATGGCAAATAAACCCCTTCAGTAACCGAAATAAAACCCTCAGCCTCCAAAGTGCGAATGATGCTTACGGTTTTAAGTGGATTCAAATCGAACGCATTGATGAAAGATGCCATATCGAAATCGTATGATACTTGCATACCGCCGCCCAAAGGCACCTGCAGATAGTTGCACAATGCTTTGTAGGTTTTTCTGATTTCTTCCAAAGTGGGGAATTGCAAATCGGATTTGCCTTTTAAATTATGCAGGTCTGTTTGGTTGTAAAGAAGTACTGCGAAGGCTGGTTGCTCGTTTCTTCCAGCCCTTCCAGCTTCTTGGTAATATGATTCCAAATCATCAGGCAAGTCCATGTGTATGACGAATTGTACATCTGGCTTATCAATCCCCATACCGAAGGCATTGGTGCTGACCATTACCCTAATCTTATTCGACTTCCATTCATCCTGGCGTTGTGTCCTCAACGCTGATCCCAATCCAGCATGGTAATATGTAGAAGCAATTCCTTCCTCAATTAACACCTGCGCCAATAATTGGGTTCTTTTCCTGTTACGGGTGTAAACTATTGCGGATCCCTTTGTTTGTTTTAGCAGGGAAATCATTTTTAAGTTTTTATCCTCGGGAGCATATATGTGATAGGATAAATTTTTTCGGGTAAATGATTTTTGGAAGACCGCAGAATTTTTGAATGCCAATCTTGCCATTATATCCGTACCTACATCGGGAGTTGCTGATGCTGTAAGTGCCAATACTGGAACTTTTGGGTGAAGCTCCCGAACCTTTGAAATTTCCAGGTATGGTGGTCTAAAATCGTATCCCCATTGGGAAATGCAATGAGCTTCGTCTACAGAGATCAAACAGACTTGCATCCTTGAAATACGGTTCAACAGCTTCTCGGAAAGTAGCCTTTCAGGCGAGAGATACAGGAACTTATAGGCTCCATACATGCAATTATCCAAAACAAGATCGATCTCCTCGAGTGTCATGCCTGAGTAAATCGCAGCTGCCTTTATACCTCTTGATTTCAGATTTTCTACCTGGTCTTTCATCAGTGCTATCAATGGCGATACAACCAAGCAGATACCTTCCATACATAGTGTGGGAACTTGAAAACAGATGGATTTTCCACCTCCAGTAGGTAAGAGGGCAAGTGTATCTCTTCCTGAAAGAACAGATTTGATAATGTCCAACTGAACGGGTCTGAATCGTTCAAATCCCCAATAGTGCTTCAAAACAAATGCCGGATCTTGCATAAAATTGGGTAGGATAGTAATGGTATATAACGAAGTTAAACCAAAAAATGGTTCCAGGGAAAGTATGTAATAAGGCAAAAAAAAAACCGCCCCGAAGAGCGGTTTTACCGTTTGAAGAAGTAAATTACTTCTTCTTAGCAGCCTTCTTCTTAGGAGCAGCCTTCTTCTTCGCAGCAGCCTTCTTCTTAGGAGCAGCTTTCTTCTTAGGAGCAGCCTTCTTCTTGGCAGCAGCCTTCTTCTTAGGAGCAGCTTTCTTCTTAGGAGCAGCCTTCTTCTTAG
>JBKCHO010000131.1:0-2968 GCA_046302815.1 Bacteroidota bacterium
GCGACTCCATTTGGATTTCTTGGGTGCCTGTAGGGTTAGCATTGCTCCCACCTCCATTTCGTTGGGGAACAAGTTTTGCGACATGCGTCCAAATTCAGGTGTTTCTCTAGATGCAGAGGAGTATCCCACTTCAAACCCGAATGGATTTGTAAACATCCCAACTGTTACGGATGCGAATCCAATCCAAGGATCTGTGAGTTTTGCATATGCCTCCTTAATAGTCAATCCGCGCTCGGTGACATCGATTTGCAATGCGTACTGAGATGTGGAAATACCTTTTGCATTTTCAGCAGCATTGTATACTGCCTTGAATCGACCTCGCCTGATCATGAATCGATTATTCATTCCTGGTGCAAAGCTACCGCCTGCTACTGATGAGGCTCCTGCAGAATCGGCGATTTGAAACTGGGGCTGTATATAACCGGAGAATTTGATTCTTTTCAATGCAGACACATCTTTCTTGATTTGTGCAACATCCTTTTTAAGAGAATCATCTGAAGTGGTCTGCGCTCTTACAATAAACGGCACCATCATCAGGAAAACCAAAACTAGCGATTGCTTTATTTGCTTCATTGTATCTTAATTTATTTGCACAAAAAACCTAACCTATTATTATGGATATTCATAGTATAGATTAAATAATTGTTAATAATAACAAAAGCCTTTCAAATGAAAGGCTTTATTAAACTGTTAATCAAATTGATATACGCTATTCGATCTGGTTTTCAGGAGGCTTAGGACTAGCAGGAGTCTCAGGTCCTTTGAGCTTTTCCATCAGAGTTCCAATTTCCTTTTTGGCCTTATTGATTTTTTCTTCGAACTCAGATTTCAACTTTTCGGCAGTCTTGGACTTGGCGAAAAAGCCAATGTTATTCTCCCAAATTTGCACATCGTTTTTCAATTCGGAGATTCGGTTCAATAGGGATCGACGCTCTGGGTCTCCTCCCTTAGATTCGCTGTTGCTCCTTTGATAGGCATCGTTCCTTGGCTGGTAATTTCCACGCGGGCGGTCGGATGATTTTAGCTGCGCAAATTGAGCATCGATTGCCTGTTTGTACCTTCCATTTACATCATCCTTTTTCTTGATCGGTACCAATCCGATGGCATTCCATTCGCGTTGAAACGCTTTCAATTCTTCAAATGCAGCATGATGGTCTTCTCCAGGAACATATTGCTCGATGCGTGAAATCAATTCGTTTTTCTTAAGAAGGTTTTCCTCGTTGTCCTTGTCACGGTTCGAGAAGTGCTCCGACTTGCTTGCGAAAAAAGCATCGCATGCAGTACGAAAACGCTTCCAGATTTTTTCGGATTGACGATCACCGGCAAAGCCGATTTTCTTCCATTCTTCTTGGAGACGCTTTAACTCCTCACTGGTAGATTTCCAATCCGTATTCTCTTTAAGAGCTTCGGCTTGTATGCACAACTCCGTTTTCAACTGAAGATTGGCTGCATACTCCTGCTTTCTCTTTTGGTAATATTCGTTTTTGGCTTTAAACAAAGCATCACAAGCAGAACGAAAACGAGTCCAGACAGAATCGTTAAGTTCTTTACCTGCATGACCCACTTTGCGCCATGCAGCTTGAAGTTCCAACAGTTTGGCAGTCAAATCCTGCCATTCTTTATGCTTGCCATCACCAGAAGGCTTGAGTGCCTCCACCTGTTCGCACAAAGCTGTTTTTGCATCGAGATTAGCCTTTCTCTTTTCATCAAACTGTTGCTCGTGTTCCTTACGCCTTTCAAAAACCTTATCGCAGGCGCCTTTGAAACGATCCCAAATTTCATCTTTCTTTTCACGGGGCACAGGACCTGTTTCGCGCCACTTGTCTTGAAGCGTATATAGTTTTCTGAACGCTGTATTAATAGATGTTTCTAAAAGGAGTTCTTCCGCTTGTTCGCAAAGCGATAGCTTCATCTCCAAATTACGCCTCTGATCAAGATCCTGCAATTCGCGGTTGATCTTGATGAAATCATAAAACTTATCGATGAAAAACTTATAAGACATCTGCAGATCCTTTGCATCCGCTGACGGAACGGGACCAGCCGCTCTCCATCGAGCCTGCAGCTCGTGGAAACGGTCAAATGCCTTGTTCATATTTTCTTCGTTTTGGATGAGATCCTTGAGCAAGCCCAATATCTCTCTCTTCTCATCCAAACTAACTTTTCGCTGCTTGTCTTGCTGCTCTTGGTATTCCAATCTCCGTTTATTGAATTTGCGGAGTGCCTTGTTGAATCTATCCTCCAATGCATCAACGGCAGGCTTGAAGTCATCGCGATTACCTCCGTCTTCCAAGAAACGATCCAATGCTGCTTGCTTTTCCTGTGAAAACATCTGAGAAAGCAGTTCGCGTACGGATTGGATGCGTGCCTTGTATTTGGGCACCTCTTGTTCGGATGCATACTGTTCCAGGCGCTCGACCAGCTGCTCGCGGGTGAGTGCCGAAAGATCCTCCTCGGGCTCTATTTCCACAGCGGCCTGTTCCGAATCTGCAACAGGAACGGCTTCCATAAATTGGTCCTCGGTTGCAGGCAGTGGTGCAGGGTCGGCTACCGCTTCTTGAACATCGGCGGCAACGCCCATTTGTATTTCATTGTTTTGATTTACAGCATCTTCGCTGCTACCAGTTGCGTCATCGTTCGACTTGGCATCCTGGGGGGTCAACTCATCAGTCATGTTTGGTATTTAATAAGTACACAAGGGAGGGTGAATCTGCTAATGTTGGCTAAACGACCATTTAATCGAAATGGATGGAAAAAGGTTCGGTCTTAGTCGATTTTTAGAAAAATGCTAGGGCGCGTTCTGTTCAATACAAATATAAGAACAAGAACGCTAAAGTGAAAATGAAATATGCAGAGAGTTTAAGGCTTGCCGAGATATGACCCAGCGGAAAGAATTTAGACGACAATACACCTGGTGAAAAAAAACCGCTCCTATTGGAACGGTGGTTATAAGTCGGGTAGAGAAGATTCT
>JBKCHO010000132.1:0-5413 GCA_046302815.1 Bacteroidota bacterium
GCTTTCGGATATCTTCAACCTGCTTTTCAAGTTCCTTTTGGCGCTTCAAAAGGTCTTCTATTTTTTTGCGATCGTCGAAATTCAGATTTTTTTTCTCCACCATGTCAAGAGCCGCTTTATTCAAATCCTTTTGAAGCTCGCGGGTTTGGTTGATGCTTTTTTGCATGTCGGACTCCAGTTTCTCGGTGTTTTCCTTGGCTTCCTGTTCGAGTTCTTCGGCCGAGGGTGCTTTGTAAACCATAGGCTGTGTCCTTGCCGATTTAGGTCCACCAACACCATCGTTATCCCACACTTCGAAGAAATACTCCAACTCTTCGCCAGGCATAATGAAGAGCGGTTGCATATCCCAAGCATGGAAAAAGACATCCTGCTGTGCGCTTCTATTCACAGACAAGGTTGAAAACGACTCTTTCTTGTCCCTTGGATTTCCATCATTGGTTTTCAGGAATCGGTAATTGAAGGTGAGTTTGGAAAATCCGTAATCATCCCTGATGTCGCCTTTGAAATAAACCAATGTGGAACTCATGGAGTCGGATTGCTGCTCCACTTTAATGGAGGGATGCAAGTCAGGTACCACATTCACGGCGTAGCTCAATGGCTCCTTGGATGACATTCTTTTGTTGGATGGGGTGATGGTGTATTGGTCGGGTCGCATGAAAAGTTTCGACATTTTGAATACAGCTCCATCCGACTTCATGTCCATGATTGTATCGTTGAAACGGATAGACATTCTTTCGGTATTCCTTGACCTGAACTCCCAGCTCACTCTGGTGCCTGCAGGTACATTCAAATCACCAGAATTAACAATGCGCTCATCTTCCTTTCCTGTGTAGGCAGGATAATCCACATTCATAGTGAAGTCAAGTACGGAAGGGTTGGGAACAACACTTAGCACATACTCCATGGAGGTATAACCGTCCGCCATCAGGTGAAACCGAAGATCTTTTTTAACATTTTTGAAGAGATGTTCGAATCCGGTTTTCCCATTTCCATCCAAACGGAATTGTTTTCCGTCCGCATCAACATACATTTCACCAGGTAGAATGCGGCCCTCCGTTTGAACCTTGAGCGCGAAATCCTCGCCTTCAATGGCTTCAAGGCTATCGTTAACTAAAATGAATTGGAAGGGGGCTGGTGTTTCAAAATGGGTGTTGTGATTCATGAGCCTTTTACTTCCATCAAACAGCAAACTGGGTGCTGCAAACACGATAATCACAACGGCGGCAAAGGGAATTAATGCGAAGCGGATGTATTTTTTGTTTGCAGCGAAATCAATGGCCTGTGTAAACGGAATGGGTCGAAGCTCTTCGGTCCGTTGGTCGATACTGGCCAATAATAGCTCGCTGGCTTGTCCTGGGCGCGAAGCTTGTGCTTTTAGCTGCAGTGTGTTGAGCAGTTTATCGCTAACTCCGGAAAAATGCTTGCCAATGATTCTTGCGGCTTCTTCATGGGATATAGTTTCTCCCAAACGATAGAGTTTTGAAAGCGGCGTGAAAACCAATTTCCATAAGAAGCCTGCGGCAGAAATCATGAAGGTCCAGAAGAGTATGGTTCGAACCAGGGTGTCGAAATGACCAAAGTATTCAGCTCCTGTGAATACCAGCCAGCCCGCAGTCAAAGCCGTAAAACTGAGTATGGTGCCTTTGATCAGTTGGTTTTTATAATACTTCCTGATGAAGGCATCTAATTTGGAAATGAGCAATTCTTGGTTTCCCATTGGGTTGAAAAGGCGTTACACGAAGATAATAACGAAAAACGGGATACAAGGTTGTACTCGTATGGTAAATATATTACCGATTCAGACTTAAGCTCTCAAAGGGCGAAGGGCCTTTTCAAGTCTCGTACAAACCTCCTGACATCCAAGCAGCTGCAACATACCTAACAAATCCACACCACCTCCTTGACCGCTTATAAAAACCCTCAACAATTGCATGATCTCCCCCGGCTTAATACCGTGGTTCGAGGCACAGGTCTTTATGGCAAGGTCAATTTCGCTTTTTTGGAAAGGTGCGCAACTGGAAAAATGCTTCCCCAATTCATCAAAGAAGTGAATCAGCTCCGGCCTCCATTTTTTTTGAATCACCCCTTCATCATAAAGTTCTGGCATTACGAAAAGGTACTTACCAGTCGCAGGCATTTCCTCTTCGAATTGTACTCGGTCCTTCAATAGTTCAACGGCGTGGCTGAGGTAGGAAAGGTTTAGTCGGTAGTCTTGTTCAGGTATGTTGAACAGTGATGAGATAACTGGTTTAATGCGATAAGAAATAGATTCATTCGATTGCTTACGCAGATATTGTTCGTTAAACCATTTGGCTTTATCAGGGTCGAAACGAGCTCCTGCCTTGTGCACATGCTCAATGGAGAACGCTTCCACCAATTCGTTCAATTCAAATAGTTCTTTTTCATCGCCGGGGTTCCATCCCAAGAAAGCAAGCATATTCACAAAGGCTTCAGGGTAATATCCTTTCTCTCGGTATCCGGATGAGGTCTCACCTGTTTCGGGGTCTGTCCATTGCAGCGGGAATACGGGGAATCCAAGCCGATCGCCATCCCTCTTACTGAGTTTACCGTTTCCTTCCGGTTTCAAAAGCAGCGGAAGGTGCGCATAACGAGGCATGCGGTTTTCCCAGCCCAAGTAGCGGTATATTAGGATGTGTGCTGGTGCGGATGGCAACCATTCCTCTCCCCGAATGGCATGGGTTATTTCCATCAGTACATCGTCAACGATGTGGGCTAGATGGTAAGTGGGCATGCCATCCGACTTCAATAGGACTTTGTCATCCACGATGTCTGATTGAAACGAGACTTCCCCACGAATCATGTCAATGAATGTGATCGTTTGTCCTGCATCTACTTTCAACCGGATTACATAAGGCAAACCAGATTCGATTCGGGATTTTGTTTCCTCCTCAGATAATGTCAAGGAGTTGAACATGGAAGGTCTCGTCTCGTGGTTGTAGGTGGGAGTATGGTTCCCCAGATCCGTCAGCCTCTTGCGCATATCTTCAAGCTCTTCTGCGGTATCAAAAGCATAATAAGCATGTCCGGAATCAACGAGTTGTAGTGCATACTCTTTGTATATGCCTAGCTCTTTACGCTCAGACTGTCGGTAGGGCTCGAATGGACCTCCCACGGACACGCCCTCATCGATTTTAATTCCGCACCATTGTAATGCTTCCACAATATATTCTTCGGCGCCATGGACAAACCTGTTCCTATCGGTGTCTTCAATCCGGAGTAGAAAGTCGCCACCATTTTTTTTGGCAAACAGATAGTTGTAAAGGGCTGTGCGTACACCACCCATGTGCAGTGGGCCGGTAGGACTGGGCGCGAAGCGGGTTCTGACTCGCATTTTTTATTTATTGAGGTTGCAAAAATAGGGCTTTAGGTCCATCTAACATCTCTAGTAGGCAGCTTCTTTTGTTTCACCACCTCCAAGGGTGTATTGGCTAACATAATGGCTTCGTTTACCAAATGTTTTTATTGTTGCTTTCACACGGAGGGTATATTCGCGCAATTATGATAGCGGAAGAGGTAGTTTTTGACAAATTTTTCCTTACGGTTGCTTACGATCCCGAGACGCGTTTACTTCGTTTGAAGTGGAAAGGATACGCATCTGCAATCGAGTTTCGCGAGGGACTTGGTTTTTTGTTGTCCTATGTCAGGCAAAATGATGTGGCCTACTGCGTGAGTGATTTAAAGCTTATGTCGACCATTCTTCCCAACGACGAAGAGTGGGCAACACGCTTTTGGTACCCAAGGCTTGCGGGGACCTCTTTGAAAAAACATGCCATTATATCGTCGTTGGATTTTTTGAACAATGCCGCCATCCGCCGGATTGTTGGAGCGCCTTCTGCTCCGAACGGTTTCGTAACCCGTTTTTTTGTGGACCCCAATGAAGCCATGCGTTGGCTGGAGGAGTAGTAAAAGATTTTACTCTACGAAATCAAGATCCCTGCCATAGGTTTCTCGCAGCGCAATGGTGCTGATGATCGCTACCACCCAAACCAATATTCCGGTTACAACCAGGCTCCACCAAAGCGACATGTAATTCTCCAGCCAGAGATGCAATGGAATAAGCAATGTAACAGATCCTCGCATGAAGTTGGTAACGGTGGATGTAACCAACACCCTTAAGTTGGTACCGAAATGTTCGGCTATGGTTGTAACAAACACAGACAGGTAACCGCATCCCAGCCCCATCATGAAGCATGGAAGATAGGAGGTGCTGCCCGTGTGAAACCCGTAAAAGACCCATGCAGTTGACAGAATAGCCAAAGACATGAACGACAGCATGGTTTTTTTTCGTGTTTTAGCCAGCTGGCTGATGACACCACTTGTCAAATCGCCAGATGTGATGCCAAGTTGGAACAAGGTGAAAGCAGTGGTGAGTTTCCAATAATCGATGTTGCCCGATTTGGCCAATTCCGGGGTTAGGGTGATTAGGACACCCACGGTGTACCATATAGGAACACCCATCAAAATACACCCGAGGTAACGCAAGATTCTTTTTTGATCGGAAAAGAGATAGGTAAAAGAGCCGTGTGATACGGATTCCATTTGAATGGATTTTCGATACATGGATGTTTCAAGAGACCGTATTCTCAAAACGAGCAACAGCATTCCGGCAATACCTGCGTATAGGAAGGCATCTCTCCAATAGAGCAGGTCTCCGGCCAGTCCCGCACAAACAGCGCCCATTGCACCCATAGTGGCCACAAGGATCGTTCCGTAGCCGCGCCTTTCAATCGTCATGCTTTCGCTCACAAGCGTAATTCCTGCACCTAGCTCACCAGCCAAACCGACTCCTGCCAGGAAACGAATTACAGCATAGCTTGTGGTATCCTCTACATATGCATTTGCCATGTTTGCTACAGAGTAAAGCAATATGGATCCGAATAATACCGCAACGCGACCTCTTTTATCGCCAATGATGCCTGTCAAAATACCTCCCACCATCATGCCAGCCATTTGTATGGAAAGCAGTTTTTCTCCTTCAACTTTCAATTCGTTTCCGGTCAAGCCCAATTCGGTCAAGCTTGGTATGCGATAAATGCTGAACAGAAAAAGATCGAACGCATCCACAAAAAAACCCAGCCCGGCAGCAATAACTGCCAGATTAAATGGAGAAGACTTTAGTTCATGTTTATTCACGGCGGAAAATTAGTCACTTTTCCGCTTCTTTCGAAAATGCTAATTGCTATCAGGTTCAAAATCTAACGCAAAAGAATTCATGCAAAACCTTTTGTAAGTTGGAGGTGGGCCATCGTCGAAAATATGGCCAAGGTGCCCGTCGCATCTACCGCAGACCACTTCTATGCGGTTCATACCGTATGAGTAATCGGGATGGTAGATGACAGCATCAGGACGAATAGATTCAAAAAAACTAGGCCAGCCACAAGAGCTGCTAAAT
>JBKCHO010000133.1:0-4575 GCA_046302815.1 Bacteroidota bacterium
CTATGGAGGAGGGGCATGCACTTGAGCTGATTATTCGAAATATGGATGTGGATACCAGGAAATTGTACTTGGGCTTTTGAATTATACATCCACTTTCTTACCTTTAATTTTAAACACCGATTAGCATGAGAAAAATCCTACTTCTTGCATTCTTATTCATACTTGGCGCTTCCCGAACCCAGGGCCAAAGCTGTTTTGTATCTGCTAACTTGTTAAATACATGCGCCACCGGGTGTAATTACTCGGCTTCGGTGGTTTTCCAAGGTCCGAATATGCCTTTCACCGTGACGGTTACAGGTCCCAACAATTATGTCTTTGGCCCGGTGATTGCCACATCCACCGTATTGATCAGTAATATGTGTCCGGGTACTTACCAGATCACCGTGGTAGATAATCAGGGGAACCAGTGTGCCCAAACACTTTTCACGGTTCCTGCTTCAATCCCATTGACAGTGATTTCGCAAGTTGTCAATGCTTCCTGTTCCACTTGCAATGATGGGGCTGTGGTTCTTAGTGCTTCCGGAGGAACCCCTCCGTATGTATTTAACTTCAATGGAATCAATACTTCATTTGTGAACAATGTAGCTCCAGGCATGTACTTTGCCTCGGTTACAGATGCAAATGGTTGCACCGACTATGACACGGTTGTGGTTTCGGTTGGAAGCAGCAGTAGTTATTCCCTTTCTGGTGAAATCTATTTGGATGTGAATACCAATGGTGCGAAGGACCCAGGTGAACCAGGTATAGGCAATCAGTTAGCGACGATCACTCCTCCCGGATCCAATATGATTTCAACTATGCTTGGAGGATATGGAACCATTGTTTCTCCAGGAACTTACGACATCAGTTATTCACCAATTCCTGGTTGGGTACTTTCATCTGCACCTGCTACTTATTCGGTAAATGTGACCTCATCTTCCATTGGTAATTTGGATTTTGGAGTAACACCCGACTCCATTTTTGCAAATGGTAACTTAAGCCTTTCCAGTGGTTTGCCCAGGTGTTTCTGGACTGTTCCTTACTACTTGAACTTTTATAACAGTGGGTTTACACCACTCACGGGATCGATGTCATTCAATCATGATCCGTTGATGACCTACTCCAGTTCCAACATCACTCCTGCATCACAATCGGGAAATACGGTCAACTACACCTTTACCAACTTGTATCCTGGTCAGTCCTTCAGTGCTATAGTTTATATGGTTGAGCCTGCTGCAGGAAATAGCCTGGCCAATTATTTGACGGTAAATGCTGGCGATCCTTTCGGCAACCAACTGGCATTTACAGACACCTTGCTGCAAACGGTTTCTTGCTCTTTCGATCCAAACGATAAAGCTGTTTATCCCGGTGGAATCGGACCACTAAATTATGTTTCGATGGATCAGCGCTTGGAATTCCTCGTTCGATTCCAAAACACAGGAAACGATACGGCTTTCAAGGTTGTAATCCTGGATACATTGGATTCGAAACTGGATTATTCCACCTTTGCTCTGTTGGGTAACTCTCATCCGGTTTACACGGAGTTGGATGGTAATGGTAAATTGACATTCACTTTTGACAACATTCTATTGCCTGATTCCAATGTGAATGAGCCCGCCAGTCATGGTTTCGTATTGTACAGCATCGATGGATTATCCACCAATCCTGATCCCACGACTGTGAACAACACGGCCTACATTTATTTTGACCAAAACGCGCCTGTTCAAACGAATACGACGCTAACCACTTTCAGTGATAATTACCTTGGAATAGATGAAATGCTTTCCGATGATATACTTTCAATTTATCCCAATCCGTTCAACAATGAGGCTGTAATCAATTGCAACCAATGTCAAGGTGACTATTTGTTGCAGATAACCGATTTGGTTGGTAAAGTAGTGCGCAACCTATGGGTGAATGGATCTACTTGGATGCTTTACAAGGACTTTTTATCTCCAGGCACTTATGTAGTTGAAGTTACTTCTGTTAAAAATGGTCAAGCTGCCCGAATGAAGTTTACGGTGAATTAAGGATGCGCCATATTTTTGTTGACCTAATGTTTTGAATGGTCGCCTAACATTATAAAGACCAGAGTCTATAAAGAATTCGATTTTTCTTAAGGTATTTAACTAAATCAATTTCAATGAAAAAAAATCTGATCGTTTTCGTTTTAAGTTTTTTTACTATCCAAATAGCTGCCGCTCAACAGTGCATTGTTAGTGCATATCAAAATAGTAGTTGCTATTCTCCGGGATGTGATTATTCCGCTTATGTGTATGTTGAAAATTACTCTCCGCCCTATTCTGTAAACATCACTGGGCCATTTTCCGGAACCACCACGACCAATACCTATGGTCCTTTTACAAATCCTACAAACTCCATCAACCTAAATAATCTGTGTGTTGGAAGCTATCAAATTGATGTGTTGGATAGTTTAGGTGGTGTTTGTACCAATACAACATTGAATATCTCGGCACCACCACCCGTTACTTTCAATTATAACATCGATTTCCCAGCTTCTTGTGATACTTGTCATGATGCTATTGTAAGTACAAGTGTTTGGGGTGGGAATTGGCCTTCTGGAAGTTTATTAGGCCCATCGGGTGCAACAAATCAAAGCTCGATACCAATCCCAACTGGTCAGAGTGTGGTTGTTGCACCTGGAAACTACAATGGATATATTTTAGATGGGAATTGCTGGCAAAATGTTTCAATGTATGTACCTGCCTGGGCTGTTGCAGGAAAAGTTTATGTGGATTTGAATTTCAATGGGGTGAGGGATGCAGGTGAACCTGGATTGCCCAACCAGCAGGTCGCATTGAACCCTGCTGGCACAACAATAACCACTTCAAGTTTTGGAACCTTTGGTTTTTTTCCAACTCCAGGAACTTATGATGTGACTTATGTACCTACTCCTGGATGGACGCTTACTTCATCTCCTTCAAACTATACCATTACATACGGAACAAATTCCATCTATCATCTCGACTTTGGCGTAGTGCCAGATACATCACTCGGTTATTGTGCGGTCACAGCAACCCAGACAGGGTTTTGCCCACTAGCAGGCCAGGGATGCTACTCTTTTAACAATCAAGGATTAGCTGTCAGTCTCCAATCCACCGGTGTTAATGGGCCCTATATGGCTGAATTGTCATATTCAGGTACTCCTGGCCCACCCTGGACCTATTATGGCACTTATGGCCCTATTTCTAGTGGGATTTATGTTATTGATAGCCTCCCTTTTCCTGGATTTTATCAAGTTACATTGATTGATAGCTTCGGAAACCAGTGTTCTCAAATAGTGTTCGAAATTTTTGGGCAAAATGGATATATCAATTTCAATTATCAGTTAGTTAACGCATCTTGCGCCACCTGCAATGATGGTGCTGTTCAAATCTTGACTAATTGTAATGACGTCTTGACATCAACACCTTTCGGTACACAATTATTTGGCACCACAGCTCAAAATTTACCATCGGGCTACTATGGCGTTCAAGGTTACATTTGGCCAGGTAGCTTTGGTTGTAGTTATAACTCTGGATTTTTTATTGGGGTAGGCCGAATTACAGGTAACATTTATCTCGATGCCAACTCAAACGGGGTTCGCGATTCTGGAGAAATAAATTTGTCCAATCAGCAGGCCCAAATCAATCCAACCGGTACAATTTTATACTCGTACTATAATTTTGGATATGGATCAAGTGTTGTTCCAGGCACTTATGATATCAGCTATGTAGCTATACCCGATTGGCAATTGACCTCTAGTCCTTCCACATACACCGTTACCTATTCGGCTGCTTCTATTTCCAATTTAGATTTCGGTGTAGTACCTACTTCAAATCTTGCTGATGGAGATGTAAGCCTAACGAATGATTTTCCAAGATGCTTCAATACTGTGCCATACCATCTCAATTTTTACAACAGGGGTGGTATCCCGCTCAGCGGAACGGTTAGTTTTAGTTTCGATACCCTGCTTGCCTGCACTGGTTCATCAGTCCCTCCCTCCGCTCAGAATGGAAACAGCTTGCAATATACTTTTTCAAACTTGAACCCAGGAGAAACCTTTTCGGTAGATGTATATCTGTTAATGCCTGGGGGTAATAATACCGTTAATGCCATCTTAACCGTAAATGCAGTGGATCCACTAGGGAATCAGGTTTCCGTTTCCAGCGGGTCCAGTCAATTGGTTCGATGCGCATTTGATCCCAATGACAAGGCAGTTTATCCTTCAGGCATTGGGCCTTTGAACTATGTTGCTATGGACCAAAGGTTGGATTATATAATCCGATTCCAAAACACAGGTAATGACACGGCATTTAAAGTTATTATCGTTGATACCTTGGACGCTGCATTGGATTTGGCGACATTTACCTTGTTGGGAAGCTCCCACCCTGTTCAAACAGAAATAAACAGTAATGGCGAAATCTCTTTCAAGTTTTTTGATATACTATTACCCGATTCAAATGTGAATGAGCCTGCAAGCCATGGTTATGTTTTGTACAGCATTCAAGGCTTAACTACCAATCCGGATCCGACAACGGTTCAGAACACAGCCTACATATATTTTGATCAGAATCCTCCCATACAGACCAATAC